>JAYNLI010000015.1:0-27431 GCA_038111655.1 Bordetella sp. | reverse complement strand
CACATGCAGGAGGCCGACCTGGCCATTGGCGCGGGTGGCACCACCATTTGGGAGCGCGCTTACATGGGGCTTCCATCACTGGTGGTTAGCTTAGCCGACAACCAAAACGATGCTGTGCGCCATTTTCATGCCCAAGCTGCCCATGAATCTCTCGGTGACCATACAGACCTTACTCCGCAACGAATAACAGACCGACTTATGCGCCACTGCCAAAACCCGCAGGGCCTCGTGGCCATAGCAAAAAAAGCGCAGGCCCTGGTGGGCGAGCCATTATTTATTCAAGATCCACTGGCCTATCTTGAGCCTGGAGTTCGGTGAGTGCTCTAGTGCCCTAGTGCCTTGAACAGGCTTGATACAACACGCTCTTGATCACTCGGAGTTAGGCCTGGAAAAAGAGGTAGGGAGATTGCCTGTTCGTAATAGGTTTCAGCCTTCGGAAACTGACCCTTTCGAAACCCAAGCCCTTGGTAATAGGGCTGAAGATGAATCGGAATGTAGTGTAGGTTCACCCCAATACCGTCGTGACGAAGGGCTGCGAAAACATTCGAATGCTGCGCAGTTGGCACCGTCACAATAAACAGATGATGCGACGACCTGGTATAGCTAGGAAGTTTCTGTAGCTTAAGGTCTGAGCAACCGTTGAAGGCGTCGTTGTATATTTCCACTTGAGCACGGCGTGCTTGAACAAACTCTTCAAGGCGTTGAAGTTGGCTCACTCCCAAGGCCGCCTGAAGGTCCGTCAGCCTGTAGTTCATTCCAAGGTCAAGCATTTGGTAGTACCAGGGCCCGTGGCTAGCCTCGGTCATGTCCGAGGGCTCACGGGTAATGCCGTGTGTTCGAAGGCGGGCCATGCGCTTAGCCAGTTGGTCATTATTGGTTGTGGCAAGCCCGCCCTCACCGGTCGTAATAATTTTGACCGGGTGAAAACTAAAGACGCAGATATCGCTAAATCGTGTATCGCCTAAGGGCTGATTGTTGTAGCTGGCGCCAATGGCATGCGATGCGTCTTCAAGAATCTTAAAACCATATTGCTGGCCCAAGGCGTGAATACTGGCCATGTCACAACTTTGACCTGCAAGATGCACAGGGACAACCACCGAGGGCATGGCAAGCCCTTGGGTTTTGTGGCGCTGCAGTTTGTCTGCAAGCGCCTGGGTGTCCATACAGAAGGTTTCGGGGTCTATGTCCACAAAGTCCACGTCGGCCCCGCAAAGCCGGGCACAGTTGGCACTTGCCACAAAGCTAATGGGGCTTGTCCAGAGGCTTTGACCAGGCCCAAGCCCAAGGGCTAGGCAGGCCAGGTGGAGGGCTGATGTGGCACTGTTGCTTGCCACGGCGAAGCGCGCATTTACTCTCTTGGCCACGGCATCTTCAAAGGCGGATACTGCGGGCCCTTGGGTAAGAAAGTCCGACTCTAAAACCTTCACAACGGCCTGAATGTCTTCTTTCGATATTGACTGACGACCGTAAGGGAGCATAAGCGATCTTCTGCGCGTTAGAGTTTTGGACTTGAATTCGGCTCGACTAGTACGACGAGCGCATCTGGTTTTGCCCACGATAGACGCCCAACCGGAATTCGGCGATCAAGCGTGACAAAGCTTGCCATGTGACTGCATGCGAGCTGCAGAAGGTAGATGTCTGTCAGTTGCGAGGATGTAATTAATGTGTTTTCGGCAAACTTTGCGTCGCAGATTGAAACATCGTCGGGGATAAACGAGTGGCGTGGATGGGCGAAAGCTTGCGAGGTCGTATGAAGGACATCCCAAACGGGGCGGGATCTTGGATAGGCAGGCGAAGAAAGTATTCGAATACACCCATTCTGAGTGATCGGGCAGCTCGACCAGCCCTTATCGGTATGCTTAACGAACCAATGGCCTACAAGTTCATGGTGGTCATGGCCCTCATCAAAAAGGGCAATGAGTACATTGATATCAAGAAGAAAGCGCAATTAATTAGATACCTTCTTGATCCCGAATTTGGTTCACCAGCTGGTTGGTGGCAAGTGGGCCGCCCGTGTAGGGAAAAGGGTGTACCCCAAGGCGAGCAAGCTGCGCACTCGCCGAGCCCGCGTTTAAACCTTCCGACTTCTTTGAGTGAGCGAGGGGCGAACCTTGGCCCCCTTGAAGAATTCCCTTGCGTGCCGCCTCTGATAAAACCTGGCCAAGCGTTCGGCGCTGCGCTCGAGAAAGGGCCTTCGCGGCAACAAGAACATCTTCGTCAAGATCAACGGTCGTTCGCATAACTGGGCTCCTACCGGGGACGTTGCCAGGACGTTACTGATAACAACCGCTTTCACAGCTTATGCACTGATGAGTGAACATCATATCATCACATCGCCCTTGCAAGGCCCTCGCCCAAGGGCGTTATGAAAGCATTGCTAGCTGGTGTACTGCTTCAGCAAATAGCTCACGATATCGGGTGTGGCATTGGCCTGGGCAAGCATGGCGGCCGCAGCGTTTTGGCGAATCTGGGCAAGAGCCAAGTTCGTGGCCTCTGCGGCAAGATCAGCATCCATAATGCTTCCATAAGCCGATGATGCGACAAGGCTTTGGTCGGCGACCAGGTCTTTTTGTCGATCCAGCCTTGACTCTTGTGTGCCCGCAATAGCCTGGTAGTTCGAAATCATTTCAATGGCGCCGTCAATAACAGTCAGGGCGTTGCTTCCCCCAGTTTGGCTGGAAATATCAAGAGAGCTTAGTTTGATGTCCTCAGTGCTCATGCCCCCAAAGCTTCCCTCACGAAAGCCGATGGTATTGAAGTTGGTGGCCCCATTTGCCCCGCTTTCAACCGTAAAGACCGAGCCGCTTGATAGTGTCACGCTTGAAATAAAGGCCATGGCTCCTGCCGATGTCGCCGCCGCGCCGGTAAGCCCCACGGTACCGCTAAGCCCAAGACGGTCGCCCGAAACAGCGGTTCCGGAATTGCTTACGCCAAGGGAGATCGTTCGACCGTCAGCGGCGGTAAGCGTAATGCCATCGCCGTTGTCAGAGGCCACTACCCCTGTTTGGCCTTGCACTGTATTAATAAGGTCGGCAACGTCTTGCCGGGTGGAACTGCTGGTTAGACTTGCCGCAATTGTGACGCCGTTTAAAAAGATACTTGAGGCGGAGTTGGCAGAAAACCCTGTTCCCACGAGCGTATTGGCATTGGCTATTGCAGTCACGCCGGTCTCGTCCGTTTTTCGGTTAATGGCAGCAGCCAGAGCGATGGCGCTTGAGGCCTTCGTTGTAGAGGTGGTGGTGGCTGCGGTGGCCGTGTCGTCCGAGGATAAGGGTGCACCAATGGCGACCCCGTTAATGGTGAGGTCCCCGCTCGCTAAAACGCTGGGCGCCGAGGTTGAGCCCGAGCGTGCCTTGCTGGTGAACTGGGCTAGGTTCGCCGAGTAGGTGCCTGCCGCAATGTCAGCGTTGCGAATGTCATTACCGACGGCGCTACTCAGAGTGACGCTGCTGCTACCGTCAAGGTTACGCAACGTGTAGGTGCCAGCGTAAGTGTCGTCTGCAGCAAGGCCAGTTTGCGATGCCGTAAGGGTGGAATGGGAAATGGTTATATTACGGCCGTCTTCGGCGGTAAGAAGAACCCCGCGAGTGTTAGTCTCGCCATCCACCGCCACGACGCCTGTCTGTCCACTGTTGTTATTAATTGTTGAGATCACTGAAGCCCGATTGGTTTCCACAGAGTCGGCCGCGTAAAGCGTTAAGGAAATGGCAGTTCCATTAATGGTAATGGTTCCTGTGGTGTCAGAACCTACTGCGGACATACTGCTGCCCGAGACGGTGGTGGTGCCAACAACAGCCTGCACATTCGTTGTATCGCTTACAAGGTTAATCGCGGCCGCCTTTGCAATGGCGCTACCACCTTTGTCTGCATAACTTAAGTTGTCACTGCTCGTTGATGTTGCACCCACGGTAATGCCATTGATAAGAAGGTCGCCCGAGGCCATGGGGTTTGTATTGGACCCCAGTGAGGACAAGGCAAGTGGGCTACCAATGCCGAGCGTGGAGGTGAGTGAGGAGTAAAAATTGAGGGCAGTGGTGCTGCGCGAATCGATGCCCGTCTGGATGGAGAGCGAGCTAAGGCTGCCATTCATAAGAGATTGCCCGTTCCAAGTAGTTGTGTTGGCAATGGTGTTGATGTCGTCGCGGTAGCTGCTGAGCTGGGTCTGGTTTGAGGCTCGGGTGTCTGCGGACGTTGCGCCACTGCTTGAGGAGGTGGCGAGATCGCGCATACTAGTCAGAATGTCTGAAATCTGGGTTAAGGAGCTATCGATCTTCTGAACCAATGCGATGCCATTATTAATGTTGTCGGTCGCCTTGGAATAAGAAGCAATTTGAGCCTTCAGGCGGTTGGCCTGGCCTAAGCCCGCCGGATCATCCTTGGCGCTGTTGATGCGAAGTCCGCTGGCAATTCGCTCGCTGGCAGTGGCTGCGGCAATGCTTGCTCGCTTTAGGGCAATGCCGCTGGTGAGGGCAGGAACATTTGAGTTGATGATCATTACGCGAACTCCTTTGTTAGCTACATGGGGGAAAGGGTCGGCAGGACCTTGCTTTCAAGAGTAGGTGTGCTTTAGGGAGGTTGGCGGAAAACTTTAGCTTTTTTTGCGTTCTTTACACTTTTTACAGCACTTCTAAAATGTCATTGTAAATTAAAAGTAAGTATTCACTTTTATTTAAATCACTATTTTACGTGTCACTTTGAAAATAGCTTCTTAATGGACAAAACGACGTTAAGTAGCCGCTTGCGACGTGTGCTTTGCCCGTAGGGTCACTACTTCACTCGAATAATTCGCCAGCCACGATCCATTTTTCGAAAGGCGAACCTCCACGGCAGCCGCCGAGACCGAATAAGGTAATAGCTTAGGCTGCGAAGGCTCTGGGCCTTCTTCTCCTCGGAACAAAAAATGCTGTCACCCACCTGCATAGCCTGAAGGGTGTGGATTTCGGGCCGTAGCTTAATGCGTTCGAGTTCGATACGTTCAATTAGCATGGCTGTCCGTTCTTATGCCGGGACGGCTTGTAAGGAAGGTAAGTGATTAGGGCGAAATTCACCCGATCGTTATTAACCTCGGCCTCTTTGACGAAACCTTTAGCACTAGTGACAGTAAATCTGTAAAAAGTTTCACTTCCCTCTGCGCAATGGGGTAGACAGGGCGGGAAAGACGGGGCCAGCGCAGCGTTTGGAAGGGGTGAGCTGAGGGGCGGCTCCCGGGTATGAAAGTTGGCATATCGCTTGCTTAAAGCCCCATGTCCAACCAACCATGGGGTATTGAACAATGAACACCAATCTGTATCGCGAAATTCTTGATAGCAAGAACCTTCATATGTCCGCCGAGACCAGTGGTAGCGTGGTTTCCAAGTACTCGCCTGAAGAAGTCCGTCAGACCATCTCCAAACTTGTTGCTGAAGAGAACACGGATATGGCCTTTGCGATTAGCCAAGCGGGCTTGGCGCTGTACCCCGATAGCGAAGATGTTCTGGCCATGGCCGGACTTCTGGCCATGCTGAAAGAAGATTGGGTGGAGTCGGCTGCCATTTTGAATCACCTGCTTGAGATTCAGGGCGAACGGGCCCCCGTGACCACACACATCATGTTTATCCGCGCGCTTCGCTGTGCTCTGGAGCCTGCCGCAGCACTGAGTGCGGTCATGCTCGCACACGAGCACTACCCCAACCATCCCGAACTCGAGCAGGAGTTTTTGGCTCTGACCGAAATGCTTGGATTGGCCACGGAATAACTAGGCAAAACACTGCCGTTAGTCAGCGAAAAACATGCGGCAACTGTGTGCCGATTTTCTGACAAGTAATTGCAACTTGGTCTGACTGTGCAAGTGGCCCCTGACTTAGGAGAGATGAAATGACGGTTATTAATACAAACGTAAAGGCCCTGGTCGCACAGGATTCCATGCGCCAGGTGAACCTTAAGCTGGCCACCGCCATGGAACGCTTGTCGACGGGGTTGCGCATTAACTCCGCAAAAGACGATGCGGCCGGGCTTGCCATCTCAGAGCGCATGAACGCGCAGGTGCGTGGTCTTGGAATGGCCATTAAGAATGCAAACGATGGGCTCTCGATGGCGCAGACCGCTGACGGTGCCTATGGCGAAGTGACGAGCATGCTGCAGCGTATGCGCGAACTTGCTGTTCAGGCTGCGACAGGCTCGATGAGTAAACTTGACCGCCAGTCGATTCAGTTGGAGGTTGAAGAACTGAAGGCTGAGATTGAGAATGTAGCCACAAAAACTCACTTCAATAATATTAAGCTGATGGATGGGTCAGCACGTGACGTTACTCTGCAGGTTGGTGCAAATCAGGGAGACACTATCCAAATTGGGTTCGACTCAGTACGAACCAAAGACATTGGTGCAGGTGAGAAACCCGCCCTCACATCCGTAGGTGGAAACTCTTCTTACATCGATGCATTTTCAGCAGGTTCGTTAGTGATTAACGGCGTGCTGGTTAATTCTTCCTTGCGAGTTGACGATAATCTTTCCTACTTTGTTGCCGATGGAACAGTCGGTTTGGCGAGTGCCTCTGTCGTCGCTGCAAGTGCCATTGCCAAGGTCGCAGCTATCAATCGTGTCTCAGAACAAAGCGGTGTTACGGCTAAGGTAAACGACACGACGGTGATGGGCTCAACGATGACAACAACGCCTGCAGCTACAACTGCGGCGGCCCTCACCATAAATGGTGTATCAACTGCTTCCGTAGCGCTAGGGGACGACAACGAAATAAATCGCCAGATGATAGCGAAGGCTATTAACGATATCGCAGGGCAGACCGGGGTTAGGGCAATTAATACTGGCGATGATCAGCAGGGTGTTACGCTGGTCGCAGATGATGCAAGAAATATAACGCTTCAGTTCGATGATGGGGGGACTCTCACGAGAACGAACACAGGCCTATCGACATCAGGAACCTTTGTGGGAACGTTCTCCCTCTACTCGGTTAACGGAAGCGCCATCAAGATTGATCATGGTATCGGCAAAGATCTTACGGGTACCGGTCTGAGGGTCGGAACGTATGATCCAGATATTGCTGCAATGGTAACCGTTGAAAGGTCTGGAAGCGGGGCACCTGCTGCGGCAAGTGCGGTCGTGGGTCAGGCAGCTGGCTCAGAGCCCTCTGCAGATAGTTCTGGGGTTGGCGTTTTAAACGGGGACACCCTCGTTATAAATGAAATTATTATTAGTGCAGGACGTGCCACAGATGACACCGCGTCAATTTCAACCACCGCAAGCGTCAAAGCGGCGAGTGCTATTGCAATAGCCGCAGCAATTAATAAAAAATCAGACCTTACTGGAGTTAGGGCAAAAGCCGAACCCAATCTCATTCGCTCTGAAGTGGAAGCGAGCTTTTCGGCTGGCGGAAACGGAAGTATCAACTTGAATGGAGTTGTTATTTCTGTGAGCGCAGCGACGCGTAATTCCGTATTAGACGCAATCAATCAATACTCAGGTCAGACCGGGGTTGTTGCTCGCGCCTTCGGAGAGGGTGTCGAACTTATCGCGGAGGATGGGCGAAATATTGTTTTGGCTACCTCTTCGGAGCTTTCCGCGGCTAATCTCGGACTCTCTGGTGTAACTCTTGGTGGTGGCAGTAGCGTTTACTCGACGGGGGAAACTCCCACAGCTGGTGCGGGCGTAGCGTTTTATGCATCTGTTAGTCTCACATCCGATCGAGCTTTCACAGTTGCTCGTGGGTCAGAAGGGGGGGATAACTTCGATCGATTAGGATTTCGGGCTGGGTTATTTGGTGGAAATGATACCGGCCTGAAAATTGACCGGGTTGATGTCTCTACCCAAGATGGCGCGAGTATCGCTATCGGGGCAATTGATCATGCGCTAGAGGATGTGTACGCGGCGCAGGCAAAATCGGGTGCCTATCAAAATCGCTTGGATGCCATCATTAATGTGTTGTCTGAGTCCACTGAGAACCTGCAGGCATCACGCAGTCGCATTCTTGATGCAGACTATGCGCTTGAAGCGACGAACTTGGCGAAGGCGCAGATTGTTTCCCAGGCAGCAACAGCCATGTTGGCCCAGGCAAATCAGTCTCAACAAACAGTGCTTTCATTGCTTCAGTAGTTCCTTAGCTTTTCGCAGGAAAGTATCTTTCGCGTCTATCGAAAGATACCGACAAAAAAGCCAGCCTCACGAGGGCTGGCGTTTTTGCATGGGCGGCCACCACTTTAAAGGTGTCTAAAAATGTGCCCCTCATTTTATAACTTCCCTCAAACCGGAAACATATTGCCGGTCCATTACTTAGTGGCAGGCCATTGCCGAGTTTCCGACAAAGTTTGCCGCCGATTAGGAAAAGGCAAATTTTTTGATTTAAATCAATAATTTATTTGAATCATATTAAGGCTCTTATATTGGCATGGACTCTGCTTTTCGGTACTCGTCGGTTCGTCTTTAGCGAACACGTTGGGGGATAGTCCGCCTAGCGAAAAGGAGATAGAAGATGGCAGTGATTAATACCAACACGAAGGCACTGTTCTCACAGAACGCGTTGAAGCTCTCGGGCAACTCCATGTCTAAAGCCATGGAACAGTTGTCAACAGGCAAGCGAATTAATACCGCGGGCGATGATGCTGCGGGCTTGGCCATTTCGACGCGAATGACAACACAGATTCGGGCATTGAACCAAGCGGTTCGAAATGCTGGCGACGCTATCTCCATGATTCAAACCGCAGAGGGCGCAACCAACGAAATTACAAACATGATGCAGCGGATGCGCGAACTTGCCATCCAAGCCATCAACGATACCAACAGCAACGAAGATCGAAGCTACCTGGATCTTGAGTTTCAGCAGCTTAAGCAAGAGATTGTTCGTGTTGCCGAGATGACCGAATGGAACGGCTTTAACGTTCTTGATGGTACGGCGGGTGAGCGCGTGGGCGAGATGCCTGTTTACAAAGCGACGTCGGTCTCGTTATCGGGCGACACTTTTATTAACCCTTCGACGCTCATAGTGCCGGAGGGCGATGATGCCGGTGAGGTTCAGTTAGTCACTTTTGCACAGGGTAGTGGCGACTTCAATGCGGGCATTCTCAAAATTAATTTGCCTGATGCCTTGGAAGCCGAACCGATTTCGGTGAGCATTACTGCGGCCGAGGCGTATTCAGCCAATAACGCTGGCGGTATGGCCGTTATCCTCAACAAGATTGCAACGACGCTCGAGGGTACAAGCTACTTTTCAGGAACGTCGGGGCGTACAGTTGAAGTGGTCGGAACCACGCAACTTAAGTTGACGTTTACGGCCGATGACGGCGATCTGCAAAGTGATTCAGTTGTTCTCCCTCGTAACGAGCTCACTGGCATTGGCTTTAGCTCTGCGCCAGCAGCGCTTGCGGCTGTGGCAGTCACAAGTTTAGATGAGTCCTTCGATAATAATGGCGAATTTCTCGTTGCCGGTCGACTAAATGTTTCGGTTGTTGATGCCTCTACTGTCAATGCCACATTCACCACTCTGGATGGCGAAGAGATTGAGCTGGTGGCAGCTCGAGACGGTGGTCGTGTCACTTTTGCGGTGACCTCTGCAAATCCCGCCTCTCTAAATGCGCTCGCTAATAATCGACGAGTCTTTACTGAAGAATTGACCTATACATTCCGCGATATTGACGCCAACGAACTTGATCCGTCGGACGTTACAGCGGGGGTCTTCACTGGTGACTTCCGTCAGTTCGGTGCCACCATCTCCGTCGACGGTGGAATTCCGGCTCTAAGGTCGGGCGACTTGCGTATTAATGGTATTGATATTGGGCCGTCTTATCCGGCAGACGACACATTGTCTCCACCTGCGAATGCAGCGGGCAGTGCGATTGCAAAGGCGGCCGCCATTAACCGCAAGGCCGCAGATGTTGGGGTCACCGTTGGCGAAATTCAAACCCTTACCGTGGTTGGTATTCCTAAACCAGGCGTTATTACCGTTGGCGGTGTGGCAGTCGAAATCACTTCAAAAGAAGATACGGGGCCGAAAGCAGCCGCAAAAATTGCTGCAGCCCTCCGTGCGAGCGATACGTTTGGGCAAGATACTGGCCGAATTATTTCCCATGCCTCTGGCGGATCTGTAATTACTGTTGAATTCCCCGTTTCAGACCGAGATGCAGGAAAAATTACGATTCAGCCCGGGAGCACCCGTATCACAGCAGTTGTAGATGTCGTTCAGGAATACAGCACGGCTTCACAGGGAACCGGTGTTTTTGCCAAGGTTAACCAAAACGTTGTGTCTGGGCGCTCTATGAGTGCAAGCTCGGTGGTTGAGGGCTCGATCTGGATTAATGGCTATGCCTCTGCCAATATCACCACCGTTCTTAACAATACTCGTGAGACTCGCCAACAAGTGGCATCTGCAATTAACGCAATTACCCACCTCACGGGTGTGAAGGCGGTTGACACCGGTGTTGATGAGAAGGGCATTACGCTTATTGCGACAGATGGACGCAACATTGAGGTGCGGTTTGATACCACTGCCAATGTGAATGTCTTTGGTGAGCGGGTGGGACTGCGACAGGGTGTTCAGGCTGCCACAATCTCTCTTGAGTCAAAAATTCCAACCCCTGTGGTCCTTTCTTCGTCGCCTACAGGCGATATCTCGAGGGTTGGTTTTAGTGAGGGCAACTTCACTCGCAACGAGTCTGTTTTTAATACAGCTCCACGCCCCATCGTAGAAGCTCCCACCTCTGAACTTCAGGCTATTAACATCGCTCAGAGTGCTGCGGCAGACTCTACCTTTGGTGTGACGGTGAACGGCACACGAGTGGAAGTTGACGTGACGACTGGTGATACAGCCGCTGAAATCCGAGATGCTTTAATTGCAGCAATCAACAACAACTCAACTCGCGTGACTGCGGTTGCTGGCCGAACAGAGTCTGAACTTTTGCTTGAAGGTGATACCCCAGGCGTTGACTTCACCTTTAGTGTTACAGATACCGCTGGAATCTCGTCGGTATATGCCTTGCAGGCCTCTCGAACGGCGGATGTAAAAGCACTTGGTCAGGACGACCTGGTGATTAATGGCATTGAAATACGTGCTGCGCGAGCGTCAGATGATACCCAGTCAGATACTACCTCACTAAGCAGCGATCGAGCCTCAAGCGCCATTGCCATTGCTGCTGCCATCAACGACCATAGCTATGAAACAGGCGTTCGAGCGTTGGCGAATCCAGCCATAATTAAAGGAGTGAACGAGGATGTTGGGGAGCTAACAACCAATACCGATACGAGTCTTCCAACTGGCAATTACAACCTTTATGTCAACGGAGTTACTGTTCCGGTTTACATGGTTGAGGGCGAGGATCCAGAGCCTCGACGTGAGAAGGTTGTCGATGCCATTAATGCCCGATTTGGTCAGCATGGGGTTTCCGCTTCTAACAATGGCTATGGTGTAACCCTTGAGTCAGATGGACGTAATCTGTCGGTTTGGTTCAACGGTTCCATCGAGGGCCTGACAGCGGCTAGTTTTGGTCTTGATCAGGGCGGGGCTGTGTCGCAGGAGTCAAGGGTAACTATTACCACAGCCGGTGTTACGGCAGGTAGTACTGTGTCAATTAAGGCTAACGGTGTTGAAGCCAGCTATACCGTAACGGCAGGTGATTCCGCATCCGATATTGCCACAGGACTTCAGAGCGCTTTAGACACTCTGGTGGGTCAAACAGGCTCGGCCGGGTTTTTATCAAACCTGTCCGTTTCAACAGTCTCGGGAACTTCGTTTACGGTCACCTCGAACGTTGCCGGCATTCCCTTTGAGATAGGTGAGGCTATCATCACGCCAGCGACAGCTGGTACGTCGACAAACTTCTCGGTCGCAGTCTCAACAGTGACTGAAAACAGCTATGGAAATGGAGAA
This sequence comes from Bordetella sp., assembly GCA_038111655.1. Lineage (GTDB taxonomy): Bacteria > Pseudomonadota > Gammaproteobacteria > Burkholderiales > Burkholderiaceae_A > Hahnella. The sequence goes on along the minus strand of JAYNLI010000015.1, from coordinate 15,586 downwards.
ATAACAGCCATTCGTCCGCAGTCCGATGGCTCCTCAATGACCGATACGGAAATTGAAGACCTCGTTGCCAATTCACGTATGGCGCGCACTGTCTACGGAACAGTCCGTCTGGTCTCAGACGCTGCATTACTGCCGAAGATTCCATCGCCAATTGGCGCTCCTCCGTCCGATCAGCTTGATAAGCTTCGCGCCACCGGCGAGCCTTTCACCATTGCGGTGGGCGACAAGGGATTCCGATTTGATAGCAACTTCATGGCGCTTGGCTTTCAAGAAGGCACCTTTGGCGGCAAATCAAGTGAGGCCATGGAGCCACCCAAAGTAGGTCGACTGGCGTTTCAGGTTGGAGCAAGTGCACAGCAGCTTATTACCATTGATTTGGCTGACTTTGGCAAGAACGGGTCTATTACCAATGAAATTACCGGGGACGTGGACTTAAACGTTGAGGACCGCACGTCGCGTATTAATACACGCCTGGGTGCCGAGCAAGTTCTTCAGATGCTGGATGAGTCGATGGATAAGGTGAATGCCACCCGTGCCCAGATGGGTGCGGTCATGAACCGCCTTCAATACGCCATGGACAACCTTAGTAATGTCTCGATGAACCAAGAGGCATCACGGTCTCAGATTATGGATGCCGACTACGCCAAGGCCTCGACGGATTTGGCTAAGAGTCAGATCATGCAACAAGCAGCCACAGCGGTTTTAGCGCAGGCCAATATGAGCCAGCAGTCGGTCTTACAATTGTTACAGGGTTAAGAGTTGCTTGACGGGTAAAACCAAAGAATTACACTTTAGCCGTATGGAAACCTATATTCCAAAGGGGCCTCGTAAAGCCGAGGTGGATTGCGCCAACCGACCCAGGGTCAAAGCACCCTGCAAGGTCTGCGGGCTTATTCGTATATACCTCATGTTTGCCATTCCTCTCATTTTCTTGGCCTTCACAGGTGTAGAGATAGACTGGCCCGAAATCAATTTGACTGCATTGGTGGGGTATGCCTTTCTGGCCGCCTTCCTCATTCAATTGGCTTGGCGGGTCTACATTGACTACTTCAAAAAGAAGCTCTAAGGGCTCCAAGGAGTCCAAGGTAGCGAAGGGCTCAAAACTCTCGGGCCCGAATTGCTGGGGCTGTCGCTTTTTCGCAATAAGCTGGGATCCCGGTCGCCCCTATGCCTGTCAGCTTATGGGCTTTAAGACCAATATTCTTCCGTGTATTGAGGTTTTAAGAACAGACGGTCGAGTTTGTCACGGGTTCTCGCCCAAGTCTGGCGAGAGCGAGGCCCTCTCTAACAAGCCAGGGCCTAAGAAGCGCAAATCCCACCGGGGCCGGACCATCGACCTTCTTATTGAATGAATCAATGGATAGTGGTTAGCGAACAGGTACGGTGGCTTGTCTGCCCGTTGGGCCAATAACAGCTACGTGCTCGTTACTTGGGCCATCAAAGAATCGAAGTTCTTGGACAGTATGAAGGTAATGGTTCACAACAAAATGGGCTTTGGGGCCCCCAGGGCAAAGATCGGAGGCTAGGAAACGCAACTCGTGCATACCCGCGGGAAGAAACATGGTCGTGTGAACAAGCGCAACGGACTCTTGGCCTTTGGTGGCCAGAAGCGTTTCTGGGCCTGAAATGGTGAAGGTAAGGCCCTGCACAGGAAGGCATCGAGGGCCTTGAGCATCTGGGCCAACCAAGTTTTGTGGATTCTCCGCACTGGTGGGGTTTGTCGCTGAGGCTTGCTGGGCAAAGGCCTTAACCCCCCAGATGCTAATGACAATCACAGCAATGAACGCTATTGTTTTTGGAATTAAAGACTCGTTGTAATGACGTTTCATAGGACCTTTGGATTTACGTAGATAAATCGACTTCGTGCTTTATTATCGACTTATGCTCACTTCTCTTAAGTTAGCGGCCTCGCTTTGTGTCACCGCAATCAGCCTGCTATTTAGCCACCATGTTCTAGCTCAGGCACTCTCTGGTCCGAGACCGTCAGGTTTATCCGACGGCCGCGCCTTTAGCGAGCAATTGCAGTCAGGTCTGAATGCTCTTGAACGTAAGCACTATGCTACAGCCCTTCGATCATGGCGTGACCTGGCAGAACAAGGGGATGCTCGCGCCATGAATAACGTAGGGCTTATGTACGAGCGCGGCTTAGGTGTTACCCAAAGTTACGTAGAAGCTATGACTTTTTATCGAAGGGCTGCCGATTCTGGCCTTTCCGAAGCCCAGTACAACCTGGGTACGCTTTATCACAATGGCTATGGCGTGGAAGTAAATAATAGCCAGGCTGTTTTTTGGTTTCGAAAGGCGGCCGCACAGCGGCTTCCTGACGCCCATTACATGATGGGCCTGCACCTTTGGGAGGGTAAAGGTGTTCGCCGTGACCCCTTGGCCGCCCTTGCAGAGTTTTTAAAAGGAGCAAGGGCAGGCAATGTGAACAGTCAATTTATGGCTGGCTATTTGTTTTTGTCGGAGGAGCCTACGGGCAAACCGAATGCCGTTGCGGGGTACACCTGGGTTGAGGTTTCTCGCCTGAATGGTTACGAGGGGGCCATTGATGTCACATCTTTTCTTGACTACCGACTGAAAGAGTCCGAAGTCGAGTTGGCCAAGGCTATGGCTCGGCGTTGTGTTTCAACGCAGTACGGAGATTGCCCAAAGCTGTAGTCCTTTAGTAATTGCGGTCGTGGAGGCGATCTTTTTCATCTCCCCGGCAGGCACCGGCCTAAGATTGCCGCTGTTGGATTTTCCCGTCGGAAAAACGTCGCCGCTTTTGGCATAACCATTGCTCTAAACCTCACAGACCTATTCCTAAAAGGAGTTGTGCTGTGAGAACCGATGGCAATTTGAACGCCCATGAATGCAAGGCCCTTTGGCTGGACCCGTTTCAGCCCGCGGGTGATCGTGAGCGGACGTGTCTCGCGGAGGCGGGCCTTACCCTGTTGTTGGTGCGCACTCTTGATGACCTGCGCCATGCATTGAAGTCGGCTCAAGTGGTTGTCGTTCGACTTCGTGACGATGCAAGCCTACTTGCGGAGGTCCAGCGACTTATTCAGGCATTTAAATCCAGTATTCCCGTCATTTGTCGTACTAATCGAGAGGCCTTCGATTTGGGAATTGAGGCGATGCAGGCGGGGGCTTGCCACGTACTTGCTCATGATGATTACAGCCGTGAGTCGTGGAAGTTGGCGCGGGCCTATGTGGGGAAAGCTCAGTCGCATGAAACCGCGCAGTCAAGGGATCCTAAAGTAGACCAGTCAGCAGGTCTTTTCAAGGCGGAGGCAGATCAGGAAAGCCTATCTGCTTCAAAGACTGGTTTTAGCGTTGCGAGCGATGTTTCAGAAAGCGTAAAGCCCCCGGCAAGAACTTTTGTTTTTGTTGACCCCACGAGCCAGAGACTCTTAGCTCTTGCCCAACGGGTTGGCGCTGCAGAGGTGACCACCCTAATTACTGGCCCTACGGGCTCCGGGAAAGAGGTTCTGGCAACAGTCATTCATGAGTCATCGGGACGATGCAAAGGACCCTTTGTTAGTTTGAACTGCGGGGCGATTCCCGAGCACCTTATGGAGGACATGCTATTCGGTCATGACAAAGGTGCTTACACCGGCGCCATTCGCGACCATAAGGGTGTCTTTGAGCAGGCGCAAGGCGGCACGGTTTTTCTCGATGAAATTGGTGAACTACCGCTAAACCTTCAATCCAAGCTTCTAAGAGTTCTCCAGGAGCGCAAGGTTACGCGACTGGGCGGAAGCCAAGCCATTGACCTGGATTTTCGACTGGTGGCAGCCACCAATAAAGATCTCAAAGAGGCCATGCAAGAGCGTAGTTTCCGCGAGGATCTTTACTTCCGAATCAGTACGTTTCGGCTTGCTATACCAAGGCTTAGTCAGCGGCCTGCTGACATTCTTCCTCTGGTGGCCCAGATGCTTACTCGATTTTGTCCCGCCAATGATCTGAAAACCTTATCTTTCGCAGCGCAACAGGCCCTACTTACCTATTCCTGGCAAGGCAATGTTCGTGAACTCGAGAATGTCATTCAGCGCGCGCTTGTCTTTTGCCAAGGTAATCAGATTGATGACGAGCACTTGGTGTTTGATGATCTGGAATCGGATGGCCTGAATTGTTGGGCGAAGGATAACCAGGTGCCTGATCTGAAATTGGGTAGAGGCAAGGAGTCCTCGTCGACGGCGGAGTTTTCGTCGACTCCCCCTGCTTGGACTGGCAATGGATTACCTGTGGAAGACGAGGTCCAAGTGACCCCTGTTTTACGTGCTGATTTTATGGGGCCGCCCACGCGTTCAGATTGGCTAAAAATGCATCCCCAGAATGAACACGTTCCAGTCAAGGATTTCAAAGGAGAGGTGTCTGACCTTGCTCGGACGCCCTCTGAGTTTGTTGGTCCTGTCTTGCCCGAGTCAAGCGCGTTATCTTCAGGCTTCAAAGCGCCAGATAGCCCCATACGGCTTCCCGATCTTGTGAGAACCAACGAGCGTCAGGTCATTTTGGCGGCGCTGGAATCTGCGCCGACTAAGGCTGAAGCCGCACGCAGGCTGGGTATTAGCCCGCGTACCCTTCGCTACAAAATGGCGCAGTTGCGCATGGCAGGTGCAGTATGAGTGTGTTGCCCACCAATTTGAATACGGCGGGTGTGGCAAATGTCATGGCCCAGATTCGTAACTATCAGGCCAATATTCAGGCGAAGTCCATCACACCACCGCCTGTGCCCACCCCTATGGCACCCGTGCAAGGTAAGGTTTTTAATCTTCCGAGTGGCCCAGCTGTGGGTGAGTTTTCCAGGTCCACGGCGCCCGTAACGCCCCCGGTTCTTAATAAACTTCAGGCCAACGAGATTCCTAGAGCTGTCGAGAATCCCACATTCAGTGAACTCGTGGGCGGCTCTATTCAGCAGGTCAACAGCCTGCAAAAGCTCTCGCAGGCGCAACGGAACGCGTACGAGAAGGGCGAGGACATTCCGCTAACCGACGTGGTCTTAGGCATGCAGAAATCCTCGCTTGCCTTTGAGGCTACGCTGCAAATTCGTAACAAGGTTTTAAAGGCTTACGAAGATATTTTGAATATGCCGGTCTAAGCTTGGCGACCCATCAATAACTAAGCCCCTGTTTACTGACCCGTCCAAGAAAAACCACCTACTTTACTTTAAGCAAGAGAGACCATCATGGCTTCAGACAATCCAGCAATGCCCGCCCCAGTTCCTATGGGTCCTATGCCGGGTTCGGGTGCGCCCTCGGGTGCTCAGCCAGACTCGCAAGCCGCAGGCGGTAACCTTGGCGCAGCCGCGCAAAATGCCGCTACTCAGGCGGGAGCTGCTGCCTCGCAGGCGGCTTCTGCGGCCGGCTCTACCCTAAAGCGTGGCGCTCAGATTGCAGGCCCGTTGTTGCAGAACCTGAACCTACCTGTTTTCTTGCGTGATGGTCTTTCGAACCCCTTGGTCAAAAAGGCGGTTCCTGCTTTGCTTGTTATTTTTGTGCTTGTGGCCTTTGTTGGCCTGTTCAACCTCATGGGCAAGCCGGTTGAATACAAAGCGTTAATGCCTGGCATTTCAGAGTCCGATAAGCAAGCGGCTTTTGATGCCTTAAAGATGGCCTCGTTTGACCCCAAGATTGACACCTCTACGGGCAGCATTACGGTGCCCGACAACAAATACCACGAGGCCCGTATTTACTTGGCCTCTAAGGGCATTCCCAAGGCACCTCTGCCCATGGGCATTGATTCCTTAAACCAACAAAGCGCCATGACTACTAGCCAGTTCATGGAGCAGGTGCGTTACATCAAGGCCATGGAAAACGAGCTAGCGCGAAGCATTACAGAAATTGGCACGATTCAAAGTGCCCGTGTGCACTTAGCGCTTCCTAAACAAAGCGTCTTTGTACGCGACCGGGCGGAGCCGAAGGCCTCGGTGGTGGTGAGCCCACAGCATGGACGCATCGTTACGGCCGCTCAGGTGGACGCCATTATTCATTTGGTATCGTCCAGCATTCCGTATTTGGCGGCGCAGAATGTATCGGTGGTGGACAACATTGGTAACTTGTTGACGGATCGCCGTGAGAAAACTCCCATGGGCCTTACCGACGCTCAGCTAAACCACAAGCAAAGGGTAGAGCAGGCCTACAACGCGCGCATTATGGAGCTGCTTATTCCCATTCTTGGCGAGGGCAACGTCCGCTCACAGGTCGATGTTACGCTTGATTTCACCCAGAGCGAGGTAGCAGTTGAGGACTTCGATAACTCCAAGACTGGGCCCAAGACACGGTCGGAAGTGTTAGCTGAGGACCGCACCCAGAAGCTGACGGCCGAAGGCATTCCTGGTTCTATTACGAATACGCCACCACCGCCAACCATTCAAACGGATCAGACGGGTGCCAGTGCTAACGACGCCCTGCAAGAAAACACCGTGCACAGCAAACGGGCCACACGGAACTATGAAATTGATAAGACGGTTCGCTATGTGAAGAACCCCACCGGCACCGTTACGCGAATCTCCGCGGCGGTAGTAGTCAACGAGAAGGAAGGCTTTGACCCCAGCAAGCAAGAGCGTATTGGCGCCGAGCAGGCACCCCCACCTGCCGAGGGCCAAGGCGCTGCGCCCCAGACCCGACCCAATGCGGCCGAGGTACTGTTGCATGGCTACACCCAGACTGAGCTTGATCGGCTAACAAACCTGGTGCGTGGTGCCGTAGGCTACCAAGAAGGCCGCGGTGATGTGGTGACCCTTGTGCCTGCCAAGTTTGCGCCGGTAGAGCCTGAAAAGCAGTGGTACGAGAATGAAGACTTTATGAATGCCTTGAAGGTAGCCCTGACCTCGCTGATCTTCCTGGTTATTCTTCTAACCATCATCCGCCCTGTGGTAAATCTTCTCACGGGTCAGACCATGTCACCCAAAGAAATTGCCAAGATGGAGCTTGAGGCCCAGAAGCGGGCGCAGGAAGAGGCGGCTCAGCGTATAGCCCAAGAAGCAGAGGCCAAGGCTCTGGCTGAGGACGAAGCGAAGGCAGCTGCGGGCGAGGATGGCACCGAGGGTAAAGAGGACGAGGGTGCCGAGGGTGAGGGTGAGGGTTCCGAAAGTGAGCTGCCTCCCACCGAGCTCTCGCCCGAAGAAATGGGCATGATTGAAATGCAAGAGGGTGAGTCGCTTGAGGATATTAAGGCGCGCTTGAAGCCCAAGAAGTCCACCATTTCCGTGGATATGTTGAACACCGCGAATTCCTACGACGACAAGGTTGCCTTAATTCGGTTCCTGGTGTCGGAAGATTCGGGCAGAGTGGCCACGGTTATGCGTAATTTGGTACAGGGCTAGTACTCGACGTGCGCTGGTCCTTAAGGAGAGAATAATGGCTGAAGAAACCCAAAATCTACCGACCCCCGTTAAGGCAAACCCCATGCTCGAAGAGCTTCCGGAGTCTGTTCAACAAGAGCTTGATGCTCTTACTAGCACCCAGAAAGCGGCCGTTCTTATGCTGCTGTTAGGGGAGCAACAGGCTGCAGACATTATCAAGTACATGAGTCCTAAAGAGGTTCAGGCTTTGGGTGCCGCTATGACCTCGGTGCAAGATATTTCGCAGGAGGCTGTGAGTGCTGTGCTTGATGAGTTCATTGCCACCATTAAGAAGCAGACCACGCTTGGCCTGGGAAGCTCGGACTACGTTGAGAATGTGTTGAAGCGCGCCCTGGGTGAGGATAAGGCGGCTTCTGTACTTAGCCGCATCATGCCAGGTGCTTCAAGTAAAGGGCTTGAAATTCTTCGTTGGATGGATGCGCGTTCCATTGCCGAGATGATTCGTGCCGAGCATCCGCAAGTTATTGCCATCATTATGTCGGTCTGCGACTTCGATGTGGCCGCCGACATTCTTGCATTCTTACCGCCTGATGTTCGCCCCGAGGTGCTGCGGCGTATTGCTGCCCTTGAGACCGTGCAGCCCTCGGCCATGAAAGAGCTTGAGACAATTATGAACGACCAGTTTTCCAAGAGCTCGTCGGCGAAGTCCTCAAGCTTTGGTGGTGTGAAGGCAGCAGCAAAAATTATGAACTTCACCAAGGCGGATCTTGAAGGCCCCATTTTGAATGGCTTAAACGAGATCGACCCCGAAATTGCCATGAAGGTTCAGGACAACATGTTCCAGTTCGAGAACCTTTCGGGTGTAGACAACCGCAGTGTCCAAACGCTTATGCGTAACGTTGACCAAGACATGTTGATGGTGGCCTTGAAAGGCGCCACGGAGCCCGTCAAAGAGAAGTTCTTTGGCAACATGTCCGCCCGTGCCCGTGTCATGTTTATTGACGAAATGGAAGCCAAAGGCCCCTTGCGCCTTACCGATGTGGAAGATGCGCAGAAAGGCATTATGCGTTTAGCGAAGAAACTCTCGGATAAGGGCGAAATTATGCTTGCTGGCCGCGGAGAAGACTTTGTTTAAACAGGAGTCGATGACAACGGGCGGAAAAAAAAACCTTACGCTCGTTAAGCCCGATGGCCCACTGTTCGTTCCACCCGAGCGAACAGGTCTTTTCCACGAAGACCTAACCGACACGCCTCCCGCAGGGGCTTTTCAGTCGGGTCTTCCCGAGAAGGCCATTGAGCTACCGGGCCCGCTGGTGCAGCAGGCCATTGCCCGCGCCATTGCGGGTTTAAGCGAAAGCCAGGCCTTTCAGGCCATGGACACAAGCAAGATGGCGAAGGTGAACCGGCTTGCCCACCAGGTACCCAAGGATGCGGTTCACGAAGACCAGGTGGATGCAGAAAAGCTGCTTGGTGATCTCGAGAGCGAAGGCAAACTCGTTAAGAAAGGTGCCGAACAGACCGAGAACTTAGCCAACGCTACAGAAGCTTCCAAGCTGCAGGCAGGTGAACTGGAGCAGGTAGAGCTGGCAGATCCAATGGAGCAGGCCCAGGCACCATCCTTGGAATCGGGCCCTTCTAACCAGCAGCACCCCTTGGCGGCAGACGGGTCCGGCGAAACGGAAGGTGAAATAGAGGGTTTAAAGCCTCTTGAGTCTCAAGCAACAGGGCCGGAATCCGGTGAGCTTGGTGAGTCTGTTGAATCCAGCGAATCCATTGAGGCCGGTGCATCCGGTTCATCTGGTGAGGCCGTTCATCCCGCCGATGAGTCTGCTGCTGCAACTGAGCCTACTGAAGCCGTTCAACCTTTGGATTCGGTTGCGCCTAATGCAGCAGCAGAGCCCGTTGAGGCTATGGAGGCCGTCGAGCCTACTGAGTCCAGTGAGCCTGCCGAGTTCGGTGAGCCCTATAGTCCTACAGCAGAGACCCAAGCCCTTAGTGATACACCTGCCGTTAAGGATCCTGAAGCTGAAGATTTGCAGCAAGTCTCTCGCTCTGATTTAGAGCAACTTCACCAAGAGGCTTTTGAGGCTGGCCGGCAGGCCGCGTTAGAGGAGATGGCTAACGCAGCGCCCCCGCCGCCTTCGGAAGAGATGCTTGAAGCGGCGCGTGAAGAGGCTTTTCAAAAAGGCTATGAAGAGGGCTACATCAAGGCAGAGGCTGCGGTGAAAGATGAGCTGCAGGCCGAAGTGGAGCTTGCTGCACAGAGCCTAAACGACTTTACCTCGAAGCTCGCGGAGGCCGCGCGGGACACCGATACTTTTTATGCACCTTTATTAAACCTGTCGATGCATCTTGCCGAGCAACTGGTTCGCGGCGAGCTAACCCTATCGTCGAAAGCAATTCAACGTCTTATTGAAACTTGCCTGATGGAGTTTGAGCAAGAGGCAGCTGTTCCGGTTGTGGTTCGTATGCACCCCGATGATCTTGCCCGTATTGAGCAAGATGACGCACTGCTCCCAAAAAACATGATTCTTCGCGCAGACCCAAACCTTTTAATTGGCAGTGTCAAGGTTCAAATGAACGGCGCGCTTATTGAAGACTTGATGCAGCATCGTGCCCAGGTTTTGTGGCAGGCCCTTATGCAAGGCCAAGAGGCCGGTGACCTGCCCGACTCCTTCTTGCGCAACGTTGCTCTGGTGAAAGAGGCGTTTGATGAGGTTGCCTCGCCTGACAAAGCGGTGGACCCTTTCACATTTGATGAGGCTATTACGCAGGAATCTACATCAGAGAACCCCGTTTTAGCCGATGCGACAGAAAAGTTTAAGGACTCAGATTCAAGCGAGATACCCACTGAGATTTATGACGACGCGAAGAAAGGTGACTCTCTGTGAGCTTTGATGACCTCGCCGAAGCCGTGATGCCAAAGTTGCGTGCGCCGCCGCCCATGCGAACGGGTACACTTGCGCGGGTTGTTGGTTTGACGCTCGAGGCGAAGGGAATTATGGCGCCGCTTGGAGCCGTCTGTGAAGTGGTGGGTGTGGACGGCCATCGTATCGAGGCCGAGGTCGTGGGCTTTCAAGATCAGGCGGTTTTCTTAATGCCTTTTGTGGAGCCCAAGGGTGTTGGACCGGGTGATTTAGTAAGGGTCACCGAACATACGGCGCACGCCAAGCTTGGCCTTGAGTTGTTGGGTCGCGTTGTTGGTCCACGAGGCGAGGCGCTTGACGGCCTTCCCGAACCCGACTGCAAGGACCGCCTTTCCTTGCTTGGGCTTCCTGTGAACCCTATGGAGCGCGGCCCTATTCACGAAACCCTTGACGTGGGTGTGCGATCCATGAACGGCATGCTGACCATGGGTAAGGGGCAGCGTATTGGTCTGGTTGCCGGTTCTGGTGTTGGCAAAAGCAGTCTTTTGGGTATGCTCACGCGATACACCAAGGCCGATCTTGTTGTCATTGGCCTTATTGGTGAGCGAGGTCGTGAGGTACAGGCCTTCATTCAAGAATCGCTTGGGCCCGAGGGTTTGGCCAAAAGTGTTGTGGTTGCTGCGCCTGCTAATGTTTCAGCGGTTTTGCGGTTGAAGGCTGCGCTTTATGCTCACCTCATTGCCGAATACTTTCGCGACCAGGGTAAGAATGTGTTGTTGCTAGTCGATAGCCTTACGCGCGTGGCCCATGCCCAGCGAGAAATTGGTTTAGCGGTTGGAGAGCCGCCAACGGCCAAGGGCTATCCGCCCTCCGTTTTTAGTCTTCTTCCTACGCTTATTGAGCGAGCCGGGGTCGGCCGCCGAGGCTTTGGTGCCATTACAGCGGTTTACACCGTGCTCGCCGAGAACGATGATGCATCAGATCCGGTGGTGGATATTGCCCGCGCTTCCTTGGATGGCCAGGTGATGCTCTCGCGTTCTTTAGCCGATGCGGCTCATTACCCCGCCATTGATTTAAATGGGTCGATTTCAAGGGTGATGCAGAGCCTCGTTGACCCACCCACGTTGAAGGCAGCCAACCGTCTTCGACGACTCTGGTCTTTGTATCAGCAAAATACTGACCTTATTCAGGTTGGGGCTTACCAGCCCGGAACCAATGCTGATCTTGATTCCGCCATTGCCCTTCGCCCCGAGATTGAGCAGTTTCTTCAACAAGATATGCATGACCCATGCAGCCTCGATGACACACGTCAGGCCTTGTTGGCGCTGTACCAGAGGTCACTGCAGTTTGCCGCCATGGGTTCTGAGACGGCCTCGGTCAAACCAGTGGCAGGTTCCGCAGCAGCAGGTTCCGGCGCAGGCCGTGCTCAGACTCCTGTGAAACAGGCTGTTCCTGGTCGAGTCCAAGGTCAAGCGGCGAACACCCCTCGACAACCTGTTATTGCCTCGGGTGTTCGGGTACAGAATAGATTTGGTAAAGCTTAGGTTCCTAGATGAAAGCCTCGAGCCGCACGCTTCCTTTGCTTGTTCGACTTGCTGAAAACAAGGTCAAAGCTGTTTTACATCGTATTGGCGAGGTAAAAGCCATGCTAGAAAAACTGGACGACCGTCAAAGGCAGGTTAAAGAGTTAAAAAAAGACTATTTGAACCGCTTGAAGCAGGTTCAAATTGATAAGGGCCTCGTTGAGGCTCAAAACTTAAGAAGCTTTATTAAAAATCTGCTTGAGATGGAAGATCGTCTAAAGGCAGAGAGACAGTCCATTCAGGCTCGTCTCGACCAAGCCATGACTGAGCTACGAACCGCCCAAGTGGAACAAAAGAAGATGGAGTCACTGCTTGAGCGTCAGACGAACCGAGAGGTGAAAGCCCAAGAGAAAAAAGACCAGCGAGCCATGGACGCGGCGGGTATTGCTCGGTTTAATCGGCAGCCGGTCTAAGGCGCAACCTTATTCATTCGGCAGGGGCACTTTGTAGCCATGTTTGGCTAACAGAGCTTGTTTGCGAGCCTCTTGCAAATCCTCTGCAACCATTTCAGAACACATTTCACGAGCTGAGATAGTGGGGTACCAGCCCAACTTCTCTCTCGCTTTAGTTGGGTCTCCTAATAAGGTTTCAACCTCGGCAGGTCGGTAATAACGAGAGTCGACGCGTACGACCACCTGGCCCACTTTAACTTTGGGTGATTTGTTGCCGTCAAGGACTTCCGAGACCACACCTATTTCAGATTCTGCCTTATCTTGAAACTCTAGCCTTATACCAAGTTCTTCCGCTGTCCAGAAGATGAAGTCCCGGACGCTGAATTGCTTTCCTGTTGCAATCACAAAATCTTCGGGCTGTTGTTGTTGCAACATGAGCCACTGCATTTCTACATAGTCTTTTGCATGCCCCCAATCGCGCAAAGCGTTCATATTCCCCATGTAAAGACAGTTTTCAAGGCCTTGCGCAATATTCGCAAGCCCCCGCGTGATTTTACGTGTAACAAATGTCTCCCCCCGGCGCGGACTTTCATGGTTAAACAAAATGCCATTGCAGGCATAAATTCCATAGGCTTCACGATAATTGACGGTGATCCAGTACGCATACAATTTCGCAACCGCGTATGGACTTCGTGGGTAAAAAGGCGTTGTCTCTTTCTGCGGAATTTCTTGCACTAAACCATAAAGTTCACTGGTACTTGCCTGATAGAACCGGGTCTTTTTTTCCAGACCCAGAATACGAATCGCTTCAAGCAGGCGCAGTGTTCCGATTGCGTCTACATCGGCAGTGTACTCGGGGCTCTCGAACGAGACAGCAACATGGCTCTGGGCTCCAAGGTTATAAATTTCATCAGGCTGTGTCTCTTTAACAAGGCGGACCAAGTTGCTTGTATCGGCGAGGTCGCCATAATGCAGGGTAAACCTAGCATGCTTCTCATGCGGATCTTGGTAGATGTGGTCGACCCTCTGTGTATTAAAAAGACTGGCTCGCCTTTTTAGGCCATGGACTTGATAGCCTTTTTGGAGAAGTAGCTCGGCCAGATAAGAGCCGTCTTGACCCGTTGTTCCGGTAATGAGTGCGGTTTTTGAGGTCATAAATTGCGAAGCGTTTTCTGAGAAATATTTTGAAGAAAATCTTGGTAGGATAGCGCGAGACCTATTTGAAGATCTATTTTCGGCTTCCAACCCAAGGTATTAAGCCGATCAGAGTTCATAAGCTTTTGTGGCGGACCATCGGGCATTGACGGTTCGGTAACGATTTCCCCTTTAAAACCGCATGTCTCAGCAATGGCGGTCGCCAATTCAAGGATGGTGACATCTGATCCATAGCCCACATTCAAGTGACTTCGCATGGGTTCGATAGTATTTTCTAAAGTGTTGGATGGGAGGTTCATTACGAACACGCAGGCCCTTGCCATGTCGTCGACGTAGAGAAACTCGCGTCGCGGTGTCCCAGAACCCCAAATCACTACTTTATTTAAGTTATCTTCTTTTGCCTGATGAAATCGGCGAATAAGGGCTGGAATAACGTGAGAGTCTTTTGGGTGATAGTTGTCACCCGGCCCATAAAGGTTGGTCGGCATCACGCTTCTGTATTCAAGCTTATGGCTAGTGCTGTATTGACGGTTATAGCTCTCGCAAAGCTTGATGCCAGATATTTTTGCAATGGCGTAAGGCTCATTCGTTGGCTCGAGTTGCCCTGAGAGAAGTGCTTCTTCACGCATAGGTTGAGCCGCTAGTCTTGGGTAGATACAACTGGAGCCAAGAAACAAAAGTTTTTTTACACCAAATTCAAACGCTGAGTGAATAACGTTTGCCTGAATCATCAGGTTTTCGTAAAGAAAGTTGGCTGGGTAGGTGTTATTCGCGTGGATACCCCCTACGCGGGCAGCTGCAAGGTAGACCTGGGTCGGTCGCTCCTCTTCAAAGAAGCGACGCACGTCAGCCTGTTTCGTTAGGTCAAGCTCACTGCTTGAGCGAGTCACGATAGAGGCCGAGTCACACCCCTGAGCGAGCAGCGCCCTAACAATGGCAGAGCCCGCCATCCCGCGATGTCCCGCCACGAAAATTTTCTTGGAATTGGTTTGCATTAACTTACATTAGAGTAGTGCTTATTTAATTGCCTGTTTTCTTTATTCTCAAGGATGTAGTGTATGCGAGAGGCGGTTATTCTTGTTGCAGGTGGTGCTGGCTACATTGGCTCGCATATGGTTAAGCTGCTCAGGTTAAGGGGCCATGCGGTTCTAGTGCTCGATAATTTGTCCACTGGGCATGAAGATGCATTATTAGACGCCCCGTTGGTTAAGGGGTCTATTGGTGACGCCGCTTTATTGAACGAGTTATTCACCCGGCATACGGTTGATGCCGTTGTCAACTTTGCCTCTCTTATTGCCGTTGGTGAGTCAGTTAAAAAGCCCGATGCGTACTATCGAAACAATGTTGCCGAGACTATTGTTTTACTTGAGTCTATGGTGAAGCACAAAGTTTCGCGGTTTTTGTTTTCGTCCACGGCTGCGGTTTACGGCTATCCCGACCAAATTCCGGTGCAAGAGTCTGCTGTAAAGAATCCAATGAGTCCTTATGGTCGTTCGAAGTGGATGATCGAGCAGGTGCTTGGAGATCTTGACACGGCCTATGGTCTTCGCTCGATTGCTCTGCGTTACTTCAATGCTGCAGGTGCCGATCCCGATGGTGAATTGGGTGAGAGACATGACCCTGAGACTCACCTCATTCCGCTGGCACTTCAGGTGGCTAGGGGCCATAAAGAGTGTCTTGATATTTATGGTGACGACTACGCCACTCCCGATGGCACCTGCGTTCGTGACTACATACATGTCATGGATCTTTGCGAGGCACATCTACTTGCCCTGAGCCATTTGCTGGCGGGGGGTTCAAGCAGGGCATTTAATCTAGGTAATGGCCAAGGATTTTCGGTTCGCGAGGTCATTGAAACCGCCGAAGGGGTTACGGGTAAACCTATTCCTTTTCGAATGGCTCCACGCCGGGCCGGCGACCCCCCAGTTTTAGTGGCTTCGAGCGATCTAATACAACGAGATCTTGGATGGGAGCCTAAGCGCCCGGGGCTCGATAAGATTATTGAGGATGCCTGGAGGTTTGAGCAGAACCGTTTCATCTGAATCAGTCTTTTGCTTCTGTTGCTGAGACTTTATAAGGAGCACTCGAGGTTAGCCAAATTAGCCATCTCATACTAGTCGCCCGTTATCGTTTTAGTTCGATGTATTCGGGCTGTGCCTCCTCATTCTGGAGTTAGTGCTTGAGACCATTTGATTGAGTCGAGCGCTGGGAATAGGGCTGCAACCCGGCACTTTCAGGCAGAATGAGGCATGGCGCCCCAACCCATACCTCTTTTCCCCCTCGGGGCAGGTTTATTTCCAG
>JAYNLI010000014.1:0-34268 GCA_038111655.1 Bordetella sp. | reverse complement strand
CTGCTTAGGGCTTTTTTCGGAAGAACCTTAGCGGAGAAAAGCCTGGCCTTTGATCGTTTTGCTCTGTTTTTTGGGGAAGAGCCGGCTTCCAGGCATGCCCCACCAACACTTCCCAGTCAACAACCAGTCCCGCCGAATGCTCTTTTAAGAGCGTATCAAAGGCCTCTCCCAGTGCATTGGCGCCAAGCCCAGAGCCCTTTAGACCCTGATTGGTGGCTTTGTAAGCCTTTCTGTTCGGCCAGGCCCTTAAGTCCCGAACGAGTTGTCGTAAGGTCTGGTAACTAAAGCGAAGGGCGTCCGACTCCATAACGGGGCTGACAAGCCCCGCCTGCTGAAGCCCATCCCCTAGGTCGTGCATGTCGGTCCAAGATGCAATCATTGCCTCAGGCAAAAGGCCATCCGCCCGAAGACCCGCCCGCTCAAGCGCGCCCTTTAAGTCGCGAAGGCTTGAGGGGCCAAGGCTTGCAAAAAGGTAAACGCCACCATCACTAAGTATCTGATTAATTGATGAAAACCAGTCCTTGTGCAGACTTTGCGTCCGCCAGGACCCTGTATCAATGACAACCGCGTAGCCAAGCCCGGGCCCTTTGGGCCTTGGAATATCCGCCCCAAGCGTTTCGAACTGCGTCCAGTCGGGCCCCAATGCCAGCGAGGATTCCCGGGTTTGGGGAGGCGGACCAAGCCAAAGCCTGGGCCCAGGCGCTGGCCGCATAAAACTAAGCCGATCAAGACAGGCCTGACCAAGATGGCTGAAAACAGGATGGACGAGAGTAGGTTGCACGCACCGAAAAGTATAGTCACCCGGGCCATGATGAAGCTTATTCCCACCTTGTCCGCGTTGAAGTGGCTTATGGCCGACACGAGCGACGAGTTAAAACCCAGCCCACCACGAGCCGTCTCATGGCGGGCGGCTGGCACGACAACCCTAGTTCGTGTCCCTATCCTGGCCGCCCAACGTTACAACCCTGAGATTGCAAACCTGATAGGAAGAACTAAATACGGGCCTCAATGGGCCGCGGCCCAGAGGCTCACTCGCCTTGCCAGTCGGCTTCAAGCACCGGGCTGGTTGGAACCATCCTGTTGCCTTGTCCCAGTGCCCGCCGATCCATGTCGGCTGGTTCAGCGAGGCTTTCACCTGCCCAGCCTTCTTTGTCGGGTTCTTGCTCGACACTGGGGCTTAAGCTGCGACCTTTTCCCGCTTAATCAAGGGCCAAAGTAGCCCAACCTTTGCCTCGCTTGGACGAGAGCAGAGACTCTTGGAGCTTAAGAGCCTTATACGACAAAACTCAGGCGATGCCCGGGAGAGTAGGGCCGCCCAAACACGTCGGGCAGCCAAGGTTATTGTGCTGGTGGACGAAGTTCTCACCACCGGGGCCACAGCCAGCGTATGCACCCAAGCCCTGCAGTCAGCCGGTGACCGAGTCATTGGCCTGGCTGTTTTGGCAAGAGCCGACTAAAAAACGGAGTGTTAGAGGCCCTAGAATTCGGGCATGACGTCTTTACCAACAAGCAGAAAGCCCACGCGCTCAGCCCTTCCCGCCTTAAGGCTTAACGTTGTCCTTGTAGAGCCTGAGATCCCTCCCAATACAGGCAATATCATTCGCCTGTGCGCGAACACAGGCGCCCAACTTCATCTCATTGAGCCACTGGGCTTTCCTTTGGACAGCGCGAAGATGCGTCGCGCCGGGCTCGACTACCACGAGTTCTGCGATATCCAGGTGCATTCGAGCTGGGACGCTTTTTGGGGAAAACGAAATGTAAAGGCGGGCGGTTGCGGAGAAAGCTTCGCCTTTACGACCAAAGCACCGCGCACGCTTTTTGACTGTCGCATCCAGGCAGGCTCCTGGCTTTTTTTTGGTCCCGAAACCCGTGGCCTCTCCGAGGAACAACGCAACAGCTTTCCGGAAGAGCAGCTTCTTCGAATTCCAATGAGGCCTGAGAGTCGTAGTCTAAACCTTTCCAATTCCGTTGCTGTGGCCGTCTACGAAGCATGGCGGCAGCAGGTTTCAAGCCATTAGGCAGGGTCTGGGCTATTGACCGCGTCGACAATACTGGCATCAAGCTCATCCACTGGGTCCCGAGACAAAAGCTCTGAAAGAATGGCTTTCGCAGAAAGCTCACCGGAGAGAAGCTGGCAGACGGCCTGAACAATTGGCATATCAACCTTGTGACACCCGGCCATTTTAGCAACAGCTTTTGCTGCGTTCACCCCTTCAGCAACATGCCCAAGGCCCGAGAGAATTTCGTGAAGTGGCTGACCTTTTGCCAAAGCAAGGCCCACTCTACGATTGCGAGAAAGATCGCCCGTGGCGGTCAGAACAAGGTCGCCCAAAACGGCAAGGCCAAGCATTGACTCGGGTCTTGCACCCAGAGCCACGGCAAGTCTTGCAGTCTCGGCGAGCCCCCGGGTTAGAAGCGCAGCTCTTGCATTCGTGCCTAAGCCCAGGCCGTCCGCAACCCCTGCGGCAATGGCGATGATGTTCTTGACGGCCCCACCTAACTCAGCTCCTAGAAGGTCGTCGCTGGCATAAACGCGCATGCCGCCTCCATGACAGATACGAGCAAGTCTTCGAGCAAAGTCAAAGTCGGTACTTGCCGCAGTAAGCGCGCAGGGCAGTCCTTTGGCAACCTCCATAGCAAAAGAGGGTCCCGTAAGAGCCGCCAATGGCCAATCCGTCCTCATTGCTCGACGAACAATGTCCGATGGCCAGCAAAAGTCATCGCCATCTTCAACCAGACCCTTACTTAGCCAGACAAGGCCCTCACCCGACTCGGCCGGGCCAAGGGTGTCGCTGACCGCCGCCGCTAACTGAGAAAGGCCTGCGACCGGGCAGGCAAGCGCAATGAGCCCTCCGGGGTCATGGACATGACATTGGGACCGCTCGCGAAAAGCAAGCAGGGCAGGCTTAAGTTCTGGACTTAGATCAAGCGCATCAGGCAGAGGCACACCCGGAAGGTATCGTTGGTTCAGCCGCGCGGATTCCAGATCTTGAAGATGCCCCTCCCGTCTGGTCCATAGGCTTACCTGCCCGGGCTGCGCGCGTTTCGACCAATGAACAGCAAGGGCGGTACCCCAGGCGCCGGCACCAAGAATGAGGGCGGGAACGGAAAAGCGCTCAGAAACCGTCACTGACGGGTTGCGTCCGATTCTGCTCTTTGAGCTTGCTTCTGTTGATAAAAAGCCTCCCAGTTAATTTCTGCGAGATGAAACGGCGGGAAGCTTGAGCGCTGAATAAGGTCCGACAAATTCGCCCGGAGGTAGGGATAAACGATGGTCGGGCACGTAATCCCTTTAAGCAAAGCACGCTGCTCATCGCTTACGTTGGCAATCTCAAAGATCGCAGCCTCTTTCGCCTCGACGAGAAAGCCGACTCGATCGCCGAATCGGCAGGTGACCGTGCAACGAATAAGAACCTCAACCAGATTGTTGCCAAGCTCCTGCTCAGCCGTATCAAGCTGGAATTCAAGTCGCGGCTCTTGATTCTCAAGAAAAATCTGCGGCGCATGGGGCGCCTCGAGCGAACAGTCTTTTAAGTAGACCCTTTGCAGATTAAAAACGGGCCTAGCATCATCGGCGTCTGCGCCCGCGGCAGAAGGGGGCGTCTCGGGCTTGGTATTTTTATCGGTCATGCAAGGCTTCCTAAACTAATTGTCGGCATTTAATAGGGGCAGAAGTCCGCCCGAGGCATCAAGCGCCATAAGGTCATCGCAACCGCCGATGTGTCGGTCGCCAATAAAAATTTGTGGCACGGTGTAACAACCGGTTCGCTGCATCATGGTCTGGCGCTCCTCGGGCTGAAGGTCGACGCGAATTTTTTCAAGATTGCTAAACCCTCGTTGTGCAAGTAGCGCCTCGGCTCGCATGCAATAAGGACAGGTGGCTGTGGCGTACATTAAAACCTTGGCCATATTGAATTCCTAGGCCTTTGTGTTTCGCTGCGAAACAGGAAGGCCTGCCTGCCTCCAGGCGTCAAATCCACCGTCAAGGCTGTAAACCTGCTCAAGACCTGCTTTGCGAAAACGCTTTCCAACCCGCGCCGAGCGCCAACCACTAGCGCACATAAAAATGACAGGCCGTACTTTTTTACTCGCGGTGGCCCGCTTGATGAGCTGGTCCATCTGGCCATCGATGGTGGACATCGGAATGTGCTCCGCCAAGGGCACGGAGCCCTTCGAGAGTTCTGGGGTCTCTCGAATGTCAATAAAAAGGGCGTCCTCCGCATTTATGAGCTGCGTGGCACCAAGGGTATTGACCTGACGAGCGGCGGACCCCCGCACCACCATTGGCCAAACAAGTAACGCTCCGCTCACAAAGGCAGCAGCAACTAGAAAGATATTGTCAATAAAAAATTGCAACGCAGACCCCTAATGTCTTCAACGGTGAAGGCAAAACGTTAGAATGGGGCCTAGCCGAATGTGCCAACTAAACCCCGAGAGTTTGAAGTTTCGTTCTCATAGACCCCAACTCTTTCATTCCCATTATGCCCGTTCCCGTCATTATTCTTCGCCATGGTCAGAGCCAATGGAATATCGAAAACCGATTCACAGGCTGGGTGGATGTTCCCCTTACGGCCAGCGGAGAAGAAGAAGCAAGGCAGGCCGGTAGGCTGATTCGCGAGAAAGGGCTCGAGGTTGACCTGGCCTTTACATCCTTTTTAAAGCGGGCATCTAACACCTGTAAACTGGTGCTCGAGAGCCTGGGACAACCCAATACCCCTACTCAGGCCGACTGGCGTCTGAATGAGCGGCATTACGGCGCCTTGTCAGGTCTTAATAAATCCGAAACTGCCGCAAAATATGGCGAGGCCCAGGTTCACATCTGGCGGCGCAGTTTTTTGGTTAGGCCGAACCCCATGACCCCCGATCACCCCCACTTTACGGGCATCGATACCCGATACCTTGAAGCCGGCCTTTCCGAATCCGACATCCCACTCACCGAGTGCCTTGCCGATACGGTGGAAAGGGTTCAGGCGTTTTGGACAGGAAAGCTTTTGCCCAGCCTCAAGCACGGTCAAAGGCCACTAGTTGCCGCCCACGGTAACTCCCTTCGGGCCCTTCTGAAATTGCTGGCAGGGCTCTCGGAGCAAGAAGTTCTTGAGCTGAATATCCCTACAGCGCAACCGATGGTGCTGGAGTTCGACGACCAATTTAAGCTTCAATCACGGCATTACTTGGCGGATCCCGCGGTCATAGAGGCCGCACTCGCAAAAGTTGCTCAACAAGGAAAGGCCCAGCCTGCAGCGCTGGGGTAAAAAGACATGGCTATGACGAATCGCTTAAAAACAGCCGGCTGGGTGGGACTCGGACTCATCGGTGGCGTTGCCCTAAGTCTTGGTATTTCGGCCGCTGCCCAGCGCGATGGCCGGCTTGCGCTTCCTGTTGAAGAGCTGCGGGAGTTCGCCGACGTTTATGGCGCCATTAAAGCCCATTACGTTGAGCCTGTTGAAGATAAAAAACTTATTACAGAAGCCATTAGTGGCATGCTCTCGGGCCTGGACCCCCACTCGGCCTACCTTGATGCTGAAGCCTTCAAAGAGCTTCAGGTGGGCACCCAAGGCGAGTTTGGTGGGCTGGGCATTGAGGTTGGCCTTGAGGATGGTTTTGTGAAGGTGGTTTCGCCCATTGAGGACACACCGGCGGCCCGAGCCGGCGTTCGCGCGGGCGACCTGATTATTAAAATTGACGACAAGGCAACCAAAGGCATGAGCCTTCAAGAAGCCGTCAAGCTCATGCGAGGTAAACCCAAAACCTCCATTAATCTGACCCTGTCACGAAAATCAGAGCCACTTCCCATTGTTGTCACCATCGTTCGTGACATCATTCGCGTTCAAAGTGTGCGTTCCAAATGGCTCGAACCGGGGTACGCCTACATTCGAATCACACAGTTCCAAGAACACACCGTAAGCTCCACGGTAAGCCATCTCAATAAGCTCCTGCAGCAGGCCGAGTCCGTCCCTGAGAAGCCTGTCAAGGGTCTTGTACTTGACCTTCGTAATGACCCGGGTGGCCTGCTTCATGCCGCCGTCGGTGTCTCTGCAGCCTTTCTCCCCGATAACCTGACAGTGGTCACCACCAACGGCCGCCAACCTGATGCCAAGCGCTCTTTCGCGGCCAAACCTTCCGACTACCTGCGTGGCGGCTCCGACCCCCTTGCCGGGCTTAACCCCAAGGCTAAGACACTGCCCATGGTAGTCATTGTTAACGGCGGTTCGGCCTCAGCCTCCGAGATTGTGGCTGGTGCCCTTCAAGACCATAGGCGTGCGATCGTTCTCGGTACACAAACCTTTGGCAAAGGCTCGGTTCAGACCATCCTGCCACTCACAAGCAGTACAGCCATCAAGCTAACAACAGCCCGTTATTACACCCCGGCCGGACGCAGCATCCAGGCCAAAGGTATTCGTCCTGACTTTTGGGTTGAAGAATCCGAGTCCGGCTCCGTGACCGAACAATTCCGAGTACGCGAGGCCGACCTTAATCGTCATCTGGAAGATAAAAATCAGCCTGAATCCGCCGCAGTCCAACAGCCATCAAAGGCTTCGAGGAACGACTCTCGCTCGACTGCAGGCGGCGGAACCGCTGTTGCAAGCCCATCAAAGGACAACGCAGCAACCGAGCCGGGCAAGCCTGCGTCCCGGCCCATTGAATTTGGATCGAAGGATGACTTTCAGCTTGCACAGGCCCTCAATCACCTGAAAGGCCAGCCGGTGGTCACGTCAGCGTCACCCCCTGGCCATGACTAGGTTCCGTTAGCCAGCATCATCGCCCAGGCATGACGCCGTCCTCGGATGAGGACCTGGTTCGCTTTAGCCGATTTCGCTTGCCCCAGAGGTCGACGAGGAAAGTCTTAATCGACTAAAGAAGGTCACGGTAACCCTTGTGGGAGTAGGTGGCTAGGCTATCCCGTGGCTCTTTCTTTGCCTGGCGGCTGCGGGTCGTGGCCGTCTTCGGCTCATCGATCCCGATCAGGTCGAAATCTACAACCTTCCTTGTCAGATTCTTTTTGGGTCACACAAAACTGGACAGAACAAGGCGCAGACGGCCGCAGAAAGGCTCTTGTATTCCTCTCCGAAAATAAAGGCTCTGGATCTTTCGGTCGGCCCCGAAATTGCAGCAAGCCTTCTGTCAGGTAGCACTGTGGTCATTGACTGCACCGACCGTTTCGCCGCAAGACACCTCGTTAATACCGTATGCCTCTTTCCGAAGGGCGAAGCACAGCCCGTCGCGGCAGATGCGGCCTGCAGTGCCCAGGGTTCCTCTCAACCGCCGTTGAACTTGTCGGCCTTAGCAAGCCAACGAGGCGCTTAAATTGCCTATCGGGAGGCCTGCACCCACTGGCCAGCTTTGGCCACTTGAAGCACGTCAGTTAAGTCTTGAGGCCGTGCGTTTTCGGCCACGTAAAGGCTGCCTAGTTTGCGGGGGGCTTGGTGAAGAATAAGGCGTCCAAAATGGCCTCGGCCGACTCACTTGATGCGACCCGAAAAGCGGTTTTTGAAAACCGAAGCCAACGGCCTTGTACAAACGAGATGGCGAGGCTCGCCTGAAGTGCTGGGTCAAGTAGGCCGGGCTCTTTTTGAAGTTTAAGGCACTGCCGTAAAGACGCCTCGGTGCGGTCAATTAGCTGGTTGACCCGATGCTGAAGTCGTAAATTTTCATAAGAAAGGGCCTCACCGGTTAGTACGCGTGTCATCCCGGGGTTGGTTTCTGCAAAATTCAGCAACATGAGAACAATGGCACGCGCTTTATGCTCGGCAGGATCGGGCTCGGAATCAATTTGGTTAATGAGCCCGAAAATAGTCTGCTCAATAAACTCAAGCAAGCCCTCGTACATCTGTGCCTTGCTTGCAAAGTGCCTGTAAAGAGCAGCCTCGGACACCTGCAGCCTTGCTGCAAGGCCAGCCGTTGTTATGCGCTCTGACTCCTCTTCAAGCATGGCGGCAATGGCCTGCAGAATCTGAAGCTTGCGCTCCCCAGGCTTTAGTCGCTTTCGTGATCGCTCGGGTTCTTCAAAGTCGGTCATGACAGAACTCCCTATAAGGACTGAGAACGCCCAATTCCTCTCACCAAGGTCGCCCATGAGTTTACTTGATGCCGAACAAAACTGGGGCGTCGGGCCGAAAAGGGTCGTCCTAAGCGCCATCCCAAGTCAGCATGGGCCTTTGATCCGTTAAATCGGACCGTTTTCAAGCCAAGCCGATGAGCAGAACGTAAATTGCCGTCACTGTCATCGACAAGTAGGCGTTCTCGAGGCTGCGGGACAAGACGCTGGCCGGTCAAACGAGACCCATGACAAACATGGGCCCAGAGCAATCGCGAGGGTTTGGGGCGAAGGCGGCCATGAATTTTCATGTCATCGATGTAAATCATTGCATCAAAGAAGTGCTGAAGGCCAAGGCGTTTCAAAATTTCCTGGGCATAGGCTCGAGGCGCATTGGTTACAAGCCAGCGCTCGCCTTTGCAAATGGAAAGCCTTCTTGCCAAGCCTGGATTCGGCAAAAAAAAGTCGTCCAGGGTGTCGATGGGATGAGTCTTCTGAAGAAAATCGTCAGCATCCACCCCGTGATGGGCAACCACCCCGAGAAGGGTGGCGCCATAACGTTTCCAGTAGCGCGCTCTGAGCGCCGAGGCCTCCGCTTGATTAAGCTGAAACATTGATTGAATGTACTGGGTCATGCGGCGATTGATCTCCGCCATAAGCCGCCAGCTTGCATCGTGCAGAGTGTTGTCAAGGTCAAACAGCCAAAGCCTCGAGCCGTAAAGAGTCTGCTGAGTCTGTGCCTTACTGCGGCGACGCTTATGGACAAGCATGAAGACTCGGTCGCACAGTTTTAGTGTGATCGAATCATGGTCCCTACGCCCTCAGCCGTAAGAATCTCAAGCAAAAGACTATTGGGAACACGACCATCAATAATATGAACCGAATGCACGCCGGCCTTGGCAGCATCGAGCGCGGAGCTAATTTTGGGAAGCATGCCCCCCGATAAGGTTCCGTCTGTAAAAAGGGCGTCAACTTCCTTGGCCGTAAGGCCTGTGATGAGCTGGCCGTCACGATCAAGCACGCCCGGGGTGTTGGTCATAAGCACCAACTTTTCAGCCTTTAGAATCTCGGCAATCTTCCCCGCAACCAAATCGGCATTGATGTTGTAAGTTTCGCCTTGGTTACCCGAACCAATGGGTGCAATCACTGGAATAAAGCCCGACTTCAGCAAGGCATAGACGATGTCGGGATCAACCTGCTCAATCTGCCCAACATGTCCGAGGTCAAGCAGTTGGTCGGGAGTGTCATTCGAGGTGATCATGAGTTTAGAGGCGCGAATAAGGCCTCCGTCTTGACCCGTAAGGCCAACAGCCTTTCCGCCTGCATGATTAATAAGCTCAACGATCTCTTTGTTCACCTTACCAGCAAGCACCATCTCAACAATGTCCATGGTCTCGGAATCGGTGACACGCATGCCCTGGATGAACTCGCCCTTTTTACCCACACGACTTAAGAGCTCTTCAATCTGAGGGCCACCACCATGAACCACGACCACGTTAATACCAACAAGCTTAAGAAGAACGACATCATGGGCAAAGCCACGCTTCAAAGCCTCGTCGGTCATTGCATTACCGCCGTACTTCACGACCACCGTTCTGCCATGAAAACGACGAATGTAGGGAAGTGCCTCGGCAAGAAGCGCTGCCTTCTGGCCAGCCTTAAGCGTAGGCTCGGTCACGATGCGTTAAAACAGGGTATCGGGTTAGTCGCCGAATTGTTTTTGGCGAAGCTCGCGACGCTCTTGCGCTTCGACAGAGAGCGTCGCAGTCGGGCGGGCTAAAAGTCGCTGAAGGCCAATGGGCTCGCCTGTTTCCTCGCAGTAGCCGTATTCGCCCGAGTCAATCCGAGCAATGGCCTGCTCTACCTTCTTCAGAAGCTTGCGCTCCCGGTCGCGGGCTCGCAACTCGAGCGCGTGCTCTTCTTCAATGGTGGCGCGATCGGCTGGGTCGGGAACCACTACGGTCTCTCGGAGATGCTCGGTGGTCTCACCGGCATTAACGCGAAGCTCGGCTTCCAGATTCTGAAGTTTTCGTCGGAAGTAATCGAGCTGAGCAGAGCTCATGTACTGCGAGCCCGACTGCGACAGCAACTCTTTATCCGATGAAATGAGTTGTTCAACAACTTCTTTCATAACGCCTACTTTCTATAAAACAAAAACTTTTAAACCAAACACTGCTGTAAACCTTTTTTAATTGTATCCCTAGGAAGGTCTCGGCCAATGAAAACAAGCCGGCTCTCACGTGCCTCTTGTGGCGACCAGCGCCTACCCTTATCACCGCCCATGAGCATGTGAACGCCTTGGAAAATCATCTGGTTCTCATGACCCTTTAGCCACAGCAAGCCTTTATAACGATA
Source organism: Bordetella sp. (assembly GCA_038111655.1). GTDB lineage: Bacteria > Pseudomonadota > Gammaproteobacteria > Burkholderiales > Burkholderiaceae_A > Hahnella. The sequence goes on along the minus strand of JAYNLI010000014.1, from coordinate 23,878 downwards.
TAGCTTAGGCCCATACGTTTGCGAAACGGCGGACATAAAGGCCTCAAACCGATCGGCATCAAAAGGCCGATTGGCCTTGAATATAAAAGACGAAACATCATCGTCGTGATGGTGATGCTGATCGGCATCAAGAAAATCGGGATTAATTTCCAAGGCCGCATTCAAGTTGAATCCACGAATATCAAGGATGTCCTCTAGAGGCGCCTCGCCAAAGTGAGCCTCACGAATGACCGCACGCGGGTTCATTCGAACAAGCCTTGACTTAAGTGCCTGCAAGGCCTCTGGAGTGGCTTTATCTGCTTTTGAAATCAGCAGGCGATCGGCAAACCCTACTTGGGCACGGGCCTCGGAGTGGTCATTAAGTTGTTGGTCCCCATGCACCGCGTCAACCACGGTGATGATGGCATCGAGCAGGAAATGCTCGGCCACCTGATCGTCCACAAAGAAGGTCTGTGCAACCGGGCCGGGCTCAGCAAGGCCAGTTGTCTCGATTACGACGCGGTCGAAGGAAAGTTCGTTTGCCTTGCGCCGCGACTGCAGTCGACCCAGAATCTCAACAAGGTCTCCCCTTACCGTACAGCACAGGCAGCCGTTGTTCATCTCAATAATCTGCTCGGCTTGATCACGAAACAAAAGATCGTTGTCGATACTTTCTTCACCAAATTCGTTCTCAATGACCGCAATACGATGACCGTGGTCTTCGGTGAGGATGCGTTTAAGCAGCGTGGTCTTGCCCGCACCAAGAAAGCCAGTAAGGATGGTGACAGGAATCATGACCCGATTGTGCCAAAGGCTTTCGTCTTACGCCGAGCTCTTGGATGGGTCTTGTCGTAAACCAGGGCCAGGCGCTGAAAATCAAGGTGAGTGTAGACCTGTGTGGTGGTTATTTGGGCATGACCAAGCAGCTCTTGAACAGCCCGCAGATCACCACTGGACTGCAAAAGATGGCTTGCAAAAGAATGTCTCAACATGTGAGGGTGCACCGGCTGGGACAGACCAAGTCGTTGGGCAGTTGTCTGAACAAGGCGATAAACCGCGCGTCGATTCATACGCTGGCCTAGCCGATCAATAAACACGGGACCCTTAAAGTCATCCAAGTCCAAGTCACACAAAACCCGTGTGCGACGCTTGAGCCAGTCCCGCGTGGCTTTGAGTGCGGGGCCTCCCACGGGTAGGCGACGTAACTTATTACCCTTGCCAAGCACAACAATCTCGGCGGCCTGCAGGTCAAGCCAGCCGGTCCACGGGCCCGAGGGCTCAGAGTCCAGCCCAAGAAGCTCAGACACCCGAAGCCCACAGGAGTACAAAAGTTCAATGGCCGCCCGGTCTCGCACTGCAGCCCATTGGGCATACCAAGTCTTTGAACCAACCGATTCCCCATCAGTATCACCCTTTGAATGGCCTCGCGCAGCGGGTTTTTGGTGGATGGGTCCTTGGGCAAGGGCAACGGCCTCATCCACAGACAAGAGCTTTGGAAGGGGCCTGCCCGGCCTTGGGGGTCGAAGCACCTTCAGCTGGCTAAGAAGCATTGCGGCTTGTGGGGCTTGGCCTGACTTTGCCTCTGCGAGCCATCGAAGAAAACTTCGCCATGCGGCAAGGCGTCGTGCAAGGCTTGATGGCTTTAGGCCCTCTGCGCGTGACTTTGCCAGGTCTGCGCGCAATAGGGCGCTCGAGCTTAAAGAAACGGTGGCTTGAGATAAAACAGCCTGTAGTTGCTTAAGCTCACGTTGATAGGCAAGCAGAGTCAGCTCTGAAAACTGACGACCCTGAAGGCTCTTCAGATAGCCTTGAACCTGATCATCCGTCACGCGCAAGCTGGCCTCAACCGACTGCATTGTCCTTCACCTTTTTAAGTTTGACCGGCCTTGTAAGGGTACCGCCGAGCAGGCTCGCACTTACGAGCTCCGCGATGCTTACAAGAAAATCAATGCCATGGTCTTGGCTAAATCGTCCCGCATCGTCACTTGCCAAGACCAAGAGACCCGAGGCCTTTGGTGCAAGGCCAACCCTTAGCGGAAGAAGAGCAACGGAACCCGATGGGTTAATACCAAGGTCCTGCGGGCCCTCCTTCGCACCCACACCAACAAAGGCAAGGCCTGCCTGATGAGAGGAAGCCGGAAGGCAGATAGGGTGGGCAAGAGCCGTTGCCATTTCAGCAATTAGGGTTTGCGTCTTCTCGTCAATGCCGAGCTGCGCAAGAGCTTGGCATTCAGGCTGAAGACCCCTAAAGATTTTTTGAAGTTCTGCCTCAGGCTCCCAGGCCACCAGCCTTACGAAGGGAACCGAGAAGGTCTGTGCCAGCCCGACAACAGACTGTTTCGCCCGTTGACTCTGGGTTTTTGCTAACAGCAGGCTGCGAATCCACGCAAGCAACTTTTGATGAATAGCATTGTTCTCTTCAACCACACGAAGTAACTGAGCCACTCGAGCCTCTTGATGACGAACCTTCGCGCGCAATAAGGCCGCCTGCCTCTCAACCAGCGAGACCACAGAGCCCCCTTGGCTCTGCTCAACAGGATCTGCTTCTATTTCGAGCTTAAAAAGAAGCTCGGGATGCTCATTTAAAAAGCCGGGACGCTCTAAAAGAAAGGCCTTCACCTGGTCATCGGTCATAGCTCAATCTCCCCAGTAAAAACCGTAACAGCAGGCCCAGTAAGTAAAACGGTGTTGCTGGCCTTAGACTGTTGAACTCGCCAGTCAATTCGAAGCAGTCCACCCGGAGTCACAACCTCAACAGGGGCTTGATACGACAGGTGGCCCTGAGCCAAAGCAGATACCGCCGCCGCACAGGCGCCCGTGCCACAGGCCAGAGTCTCTCCAGCACCTCGCTCATAGACGCGAAGATGCAAACGATTGTTCTCGAGATCAAGGCTTGCAAAGCCTGCATTCACGCCCTTAGGGAGTCTCGGATGCGCGTTAAGCCATTTACCAACGGTCTGCACAGGGGCAGCATCAAGGTCATCGACCCACTGCACGAGATGGGGGTTACCCATGGAGACCGCACCCGCCCAAAAGCCTTGAAACTCACGCTGGTTTTGTTGCTCTGGCTCAAGAAAATAAAGCGTTTGATCCTCGCACAGGGTGGACTTGAGTCCTTCTGTTTGAAACGGCAGGCTGGAGGGTTCGAACTGAGCAGGGCCCATATCCACCGTTACGCTGCCATCCTCGTTAAGAAGAGGTTCAATCATTCCTGCAAGGGTGTTCACCTTGAATCGACGCTCCGCGGCGATGCCCTTGTCAACAACAAAGCGCGCAAAACATCGAGCACCGTTGCCGCATTGTTCAACCTCAAAGCCGTCGGCATTAAAGATTCGATAGTCGAGTGCGGCCTCGGGCACCGAGGGTCGCGCCACAAACAGAACCTGGTCCGCGCCAACACCGAAACGACGATCGGCGAGCCTACGAATCGTTTCGGGACGCATTAAGGTATCAACAGAGCCTTCGCGAGCATCGATCACAACAAAATCGTTTCCCGCGCCGTGCATCTTTGTAAATGAAATTCGCATGAGCCTTGATTATGGACGTGAAATAGTCATGCGAAGAGGCAAAGGCCCCAGTTAGTCAGATGACGACGGAGGTCTGCCGCGGTAGCGGTTGTAGCCCCAAAGGTACTGCTCTGGCACCATCACGATCAGATCCTCAAGCTGATGATTCATGGCTTGAACATCCTGACTGAGCCTGTTCGACTCATCGCAAGCTGCCGCCTCAGAAGCCCTCCAGGGCTTAAAAATTAAAGACCAGCCGCCGGGCCGCCGAACAGCGAGGACCCAGACAAGCGGTGCCTTTGTGGCCTTAGCCAAGCGCACGGGTAATGTCATGGTGTAGGCCGGCCGACCAAAAAAATTGGCCCAGATGCCATCGCCCTGCGAGGGCACCTGGTCGGGAAGAATGCCAATCACACCTGCCGATTTCAAGGTGCGCAAAAGCGCCCGAACGCCCGTTCCACTGGCAGGCACAGCTGTAAGCTGTTCTGCGGGTCGAAACCTTTGCAAGAGCTTTTCCATGGTGGGTGAGGGTGATGGCCGGTAGAGAACTGTTAAGGGGTATCGCCTTGCGAAGGCACGCGCACCCAGTTCAAAGGCACCAAGGTGAGGTGTAAGCACAATCAAGCCGCGGCCTTCGGCAAGCAAGTCCTCGACAAGATCCCATCCCTCAATGGTCATGCGTTCGACTGCTTTCGGATTGCACCAGATGGCGGGCAGTTCGCCCGCTAGACAGCCCGCCTGAGCAAGTGCCCGAAACATGCTTAAGGATTCAGAAGGCGGCGAAGATGGATTGCCATGCTTGATATGTTCAATGGCCAGACGCCAATTGTCTTGGAAGCGCTCTCGGTACTTGCTTGAAAGAAGCCAGGTTAAAAGGCCAAGAAGACCTCCAAGGGCGCGCGCCAAACTTAACGGAAGCAAGGATGCCCATTTGATTAATACCTCAAGCCTCACTATAGTTTCCTCATCGCCGATTTAATCAACAACTTGCGGGGCGATTTCGTTATAAATACCGCTAAAGCGTTTGCATCTATCGCAAGCCCTCTTAGCTTCCGCAACGTGTCCTGAAGTTTTACTTGAAAGAGGCTTGCCATGTCCAACGATTATCTTTTTACCTCAGAGTCGGTGTCAGAAGGACACCCCGACAAGGTGTCCGATCAGATCTCGGATGCCATCTTAGACGCTTTGCTTGAACAAGACCCAAAGTCAAGGGTTGCGGCCGAAACCCTTTGCAACACAGGGCTGGTCGTTCTTGCTGGCGAGATCACCAGTCAAGCCACGGTTGACTACATTCAGGTTGCGCGTCAAACGCTTAAAGAAATTGGTTACGACAACACCGACTTTGGCATTGACTACAAAGGCTGCGCGGTGCTTGTGGCCTATGACAAACAAAGCCCCGACATTGCACAAGGCGTAGACAAGGCACAGGATGACAATCTTGACCAAGGCGCGGGAGACCAGGGCCTCATGTTCGGTTACGCATGCAACGAAACCCCAAGTCTCATGCCCGCGGCCATTCACATTGCCCATCGTATGGTTGAGCGGCAGTCCATGCTCCGACGCGACGGGCGGCTTGCTTGGCTAAGACCCGATGCCAAGTCACAGGTGACGCTTCGTTATGTGAATGGTCATCCCGAGTCAATTCAAACAGTTGTTCTCTCAACCCAGCACAGCCCCGACATTAGCCTAGAGCAATTGCGCGAGGCAGTCGTTGAGGAAATTATTAAGCCCGTTCTTCCTGCGGATCTCGTCAAAGGCAATATCAAGTTTCTGGTCAACCCTACGGGTCGATTTGTGATTGGCGGTCCGCAAGGAGACTGCGGCCTAACGGGGCGCAAAATTATTGTGGATACCTACGGTGGTGCAGCCCCGCACGGCGGAGGGGCCTTCTCAGGCAAAGACCCATCCAAGGTGGATCGATCGGCTGCTTATGCGGGCCGCTACGTTGCGAAGAACATAGTGGCTGCCGGGCTTGCCGAAAAAGCATTGGTCCAGATGAGTTATGCCATTGGGGTGGCCGAGCCCACATCCATTAGCGTAAGCACGCAAGGTACTGGAAAAGTCGCTGACGAGAAAATTGTTCAGGCCGTGCGCCAGGTCTTCGACCTGCGGCCCAAAGGGATTGTTAAGATGCTTGATCTGCTACGCCCCATTTATCGAAAGACAGCTGCCTACGGCCACTTTGGAAGAGAGGAGCCTGAGTTCAGCTGGGAGTCTACAGACAAGGCCGAGGCACTGAAGGCGGCCTGCCTCTAAGTAAAAGCCTCTTGGTGGCCTGGTGAATCGCCGAAAAGCGCTTGACCAGGCCCTGTGAGGAGGTGACAATTCCTGGTTGTTCAAGGAGCGCTGCGAGGCTTTGCCCCCAGGCTTGAACAACTTCTTTTAAAAACGGCGCTCGCGATTTCCTATTACACGAAAGGAGCGCGAGATGAGCGCCATTTTAAAACCTAAAGCCAATCCCGATTACGTTATTACCGACCTGAGCCTCGCTGGCTGGGGCCGCAAAGAAATCGCTATTGCCGAGACCGAGATGCCTGGTCTTATGGCCATTCGAAACGAATACGCCAAACAACAACCCCTGAAGAGTGCACGCATCACCGGCTCTTTGCACATGACCATTCAAACGGCCGTTCTTATTGAAACGCTAACGGCCCTTGGTGCACAAGTGCGCTGGGCGTCGTGTAACATCTTCTCAACGCAAGATCACGCAGCTGCGGCCATGGTTGAATCAGGTGTGCCCATCTTTGCAAAAAAAGGCGAGAGCCTTGAAGAGTACTGGGACTTCACCCATCGCATCTTCGACTGGGCCGATGGCGGCTGCTCGAACATGATTCTTGATGACGGTGGTGATGCAACGCTATTGCTGCATCTTGGCGCCAAGGCGGCTCGAGACATCTCCGTACTCGACCATCCTCATAGCGAAGAAGAAATTGAGCTCTTCAAGTCCATTAAAACGCGCCTTAGTGCCGACCCAGGCTTCTACCAAAGGCACCTCGATTCCATTATTGGCGTAACAGAAGAAACCACCACGGGTGTTCTTCGTTTAAACGAAATGTCAGCCCGAGGTGAGCTTGCCTTTCGAGCGATTAACGTCAACGACTCGGTTACAAAAAGCAAATTCGATAATTTGTATGGATGCCGAGAGTCTTTGGTAGATGCCATTAAGCGAGCCACCGATGTCATGGTGGCCGGCAAGGTGGCTGTAGTCTGCGGCTATGGCGATGTCGGTAAAGGCTCTGCCCAGGCATTGCGTGCATTGTCGGCCCAGGTCTGGATTACCGAGATCGATCCCATCTGCGCACTTCAGGCCGCCATGGAAGGTTATCGCGTTGTCACCATGGACTATGCGGCCGACAAGGCGGATATTTTCGTCACCGCGACAGGCAACAAATCGGTCATCACTCGCGACCACATGGCCCGTATGAAAGACCAGGCCATCGTCTGCAACATTGGGCACTTTGACAACGAAATTGATGTGGCGGCGCTCTCGCAGTGTAAATGGGAAGAGATCAAGCCTCAGGTTGATCATGTCATCTTCCCCGACGGCAAGCGCATTATCCTTCTTGCACAAGGCCGCCTGGTGAATCTTGGTTGTGGAACGGGCCACCCCAGCTACGTCATGAGCTCCTCCTTTGCCAATCAGGTGATTGCTCAGATTGAGCTCTTCGCCCACAAAGACTTCTACGAGAAGGGCAAGGTTTACGTGCTGCCCAAACATCTCGATGAAAAAGTGGCAAGACTTCAGCTGGCCAAGCTTGGTGCAATGCTTACCGAGCTAAGCCCTGAGCAGGCGCGCTACATTGGCGTTCCTGTTGAAGGCCCATACAAGGCCAATACCTACCGGTATTAAATTTTCCATTCCACTGCTTTCAATTGAAGTACTTGTTGGTGTCGAGGGTTCGGCCCTCAACACCAATTTTCTCCACGGCCAAAGACTGCCTCAAAGACCATGAACATTAGCCTTGAATTCTTTCCGCCGAAGTCGGCTGAAACCCAGGCCCAGCTTAGCCTTGACAGCCAAAAACTTGCCTCGCTTAAACCTAGCTACGTCTCTGTAACCTACGGGGCGGGTGGCTCCACCCGCGATGGCACCCGCCTCACCCTTGAGCAGATGCAGGCCCAGTTCAAAGACGTGGCCCCTCACGTGTCTTGCATCGGTGCAAATCGAAACGATATTCAAGCCCTTCTTGAGGACTACAAGGCCATGGGGGTTCGACGTATCGTTGCCCTTCGTGGAGATCTGCCATCAGGCTATGGCCATGGGGGGGAGTTCAGTCATGCCATCGACCTGGTGCGGTTTATTCGCGGGAGGTTCGACAACTATTTCTTCATTGAAGTGGCAGCCTATCCAGAATTTCACCCGCAGGCTCGGTCTGCAGCTCTTGACCTTCAGCACTTCATTGAAAAAATGAAGGCCGGTGCTCACGGTGCCATTACCCAATACTTCTTCAATACCGATGCCTACTTTCGGTTCGTTGATGAAGTCTTTGCGAAGGGCGTTGAGCAACCCATCGTGCCAGGCATAATGCCCATCACGAACTTCACTCAGCTCGCGCGATTTTCAGATGCCTGCGGAACCGAAATTCCTCGTTGGATTCGCCAGAGGCTTCAGTCCTACGGCGATGACACGGCCTCCATTCGAGCCTTCGGCCACGAGGTGGTCACCGACCTTGTGGACCAACTCCTTACGGCTGGGGTGCCAGGCATTCACTTCTACACGATGAATAAGGCCGATCCCATTTTAAAAATCGCGCAGGCGCTTAAGCTCAATCAGCTTACGACCAACTAAAAACGCGTAGCCCGCTCTCAGTCAGGCAGGCATCGAGCAGAAGATCGTGAGGCTCTGCGAAAAACGTCTCCACGACCCCAGACTGAAAACAAATGCCAATGATCACCGGTCGTTGCGAAGGTTCGAGCGCTGAAATGGCTCGATCATAAAAACCCATGCCTGCACCCAAACGCTCACCACGGGGTCCAACCCCTAGGCAAGGAACAAGCCAAGCCTCGCAGACCAGTTCCTCGGCCGAGGCCGCGGGAGCAGGAAGGCCAAGCGCGTCTTTATCTAAAGGGCTGGTACGCTCCCAGTGCCGCATCTGCATGGTTTTTCGGTCCGACAGAATGGCTGGCAAGGCAAGGACGTAGTTTTGCTGATGCATATGCGTCCACGTGCTCGTTAGATCGGGCTCACCACGCCAAGGCAAGAATACCGCGTAACGTCGCCAATGCTTGGACCTAACGTAGTCGTTCAGTGACTCGGCCATTTTTATTTCAGCCATGTGACGGCGCGAAGGCGCTAAATCTTGCCTCTGGGCTAAAAGAGACCCGCGAAGCGTCGATTTAACAATGGAGAATGAGGAATTCGACATCCATGGCAATTTACCCTTCTTTGTTGTGTATATCGCGACCAGACCTCGCGCATTCCATTCAATCGGGCTATGCTTTTCTTGTGATGATTGCACAACTAAGGAATGTCGGTCTTGGATTCGCTGCCTGCATACTCTTGGCCCATCCCATTGCCGCACAAAGCCAGCAGGCAAAGAAGCCCGCAGAAAGCGCCCACCCGGTTTTAGAGGCAAAGACAGCCTTCGTGCGTCATGACAGTCTGACGCTTGCCCGCTCTCGAGCAAAGCTTGCAGCGGGAGATGACCCCCTTGTGGTCTGGGCCGACTACTGGGATGCCCGACTGGTTATTTCGAAAAAGCCCTTCCAGCCGGTTGCCATTGAGCGGCTCCGAAAGTTTCAAGAGCAGTACCACGATCACCCGCTTTCCCGAGCACTTCAAAACGATTTGCTGGTTGCGGGTATCCGCGGCAAGAGCTGGCCTGACCTAGCAAGACTGCTTAGCATTCTGTCCCCCAACCCAGACCATCCTGAGCCCACCGGAATTGCCTGCTCACGAGCGCGACTCGCACTCGCCCAAGAAAACCTCAGCGATGCCATGGGCCTGGCTCGTGGCAACGAGACCCTTGAGGGATGCCTTGGCCTCATGGAAGAGGCCGCGCGCAAAGGGCTGCTTAGCCGAAATGAAATTACAATTCGAGCGCGTTGGGCTGCCCTCATGGGTAGCCAAGAATCGGGCAAGAGGCTCTGGAGGGCAGGCCAAACCGCTGGTATTCGGCCCATGCCCCATGAATTCGACCTTCTTGCTTTGTTGGCCACCAGCCGTTCAAACTCAGCAAAAGCGGCCGATCGTTTCAAGCCAATGGCCAAGAAGTTGAATCCTGAACAGCAGTCTTTTGGGCGATTTGCCATCGGGTCTCGTCTTTGGATGCGAACCGATCGTCGGGCATGGTCATACCTTGCGCAAGGCATCGCCTCAGCACCCGATCAGCCCCCAGAAATTATTGAGGCCGCGGCAAGACTCGCACTTCGACGAGCCGAGACCGAGCTTCTACGGCCCATTCTTTCTGTCATGCCAGAGCCGCTTCGTAGCCAAGAGACCTGGCTCTACTGGCGTGGCTGGCTGATGGAGCAACAAGGCCGGCCCGAACTTGCTCGCGCCCTATGGGAAACGATTCCCGAAGGCTGGTCGTTTTATCGTTTGCTGGCCGCGGAAGCCCTCAATCGACCCATGTTGCCCCTAAAGGCCGAACCGGACTATCCCGAGCGCTACACCATTGGACTGCTTCGACCATCGATTCTCAGTGACCCCTTCTTAAGCCGAAGTCTCAGCCTCGCAAACCTGGGGTTGCGTGCGGAGGCCATTGTCGAGTGGAATGCCCTTATTAATCGACTGCCAGACCTTGGGCTTCTTGCCGCAAGCCAGCTTGCCTTGGAGGCGGGCCTTCCAGACCGTGCGATCGCAGCTGCCATTCGCACCCAAGACGTCCACGACTTCCGACTTCGTTACCCGAAACCATTTAAAGAGCTCATTCAACAAGAGGCCGATCGCAAGGGATTAAAGACGGGCTGGGTGATGGGACTGATTCGTCAAGAATCCCGGTTTCTTCCCAAAATCAAGTCGCCTGTCGGAGCAGCAGGGCTCATGCAAATCATGCCCGCCACCGCAAAGTCGGTGGCTCGAGAGCTTGGTATGGGGCGGGTCGATGCCCGTAAACTGGTGGAGCCTTCGTTTAATTTACGGCTCGGTACGACCTACCTTCAGCAGATGCACAGCCGCTTTAACGGATCTGCGGTGCTCGCAAGCGCCGCCTACAATGCGGGGCCCTCGCGAAGCCACCTTTGGCAAAGCTCCATCGACCGCCAAGTCCCAGGCGCAGCTTTCGCAGAATCCATTCCCTGGACTGAGACCCGCGATTATGTGAAGCAGGTACTCGCCAATACCGTCATGTACGAGACGCTTTTGGCCTTAAACCAGACAGGTGCCCAGCCTACGCAACAAGACAAGGCCTCTTCTCATAGGCTATCGGTCTGGCTATCCTATATCGAACCCTTAGAACGACCATCCCCCAAGCGCTAGGCCCTACAATTGGGGTACATGACGAAACAGGCAACCATCTCTATTCTTGGCGGCTCGGGCTTCATCGGTCGAGCGCTAGCCGAGGCCCTAACACGAGATGCGCAAGGTACGGGTCGAACCATTCGTGTGGTCACTCGGTCGCGCTCGAGGGCCAAGCAGCTCTGGAGCCTGCCAGGTATCCAAATTGTCGAGACGGATATTCGTCAAGAGAGCGAGCTCAGTGACGCCATTGAAGGCAGCCAAATTATTGTGAATCTCGTGGGCATGCTTCAAAGCCGTCCGGGCAAACCCTGGGGGCCTGACTTCGACGAATGCCATGTCAAGCTTCCCTCAAGGCTTTCGCGCTGTCTCATTCGACTTGGTATCCGGCGACTTATTCATGTCAGCGCACTTGGTGCATCCGACCAGGCACCCTCGATGTACCTCCGGTCCAAAGCGGCTGGCGAAGCGGCCCTGCGAGGGACCCTTTCCATCGACCTCACCATTTTGCGGCCTTCCGTGGTCTTTGGGCCGGGCGACCGTTTTCTTAATTTGTTTGCCGAGCTACAACGGTTCATGCCCGTTGTGCCGCTTGCCACTCCCCACGCAAAATTTCAGCCCATTGCCATAGACGACATCATTACAGCGCTCATGAGCTGCATCAAAAACCCAGAGACCCGTGGAAAAACCTACGAGTGCTTTGGCCCCGAGGTGCTAAGCCTGTATGAAATTGTCCACTGGGCGGGGTTTTACGGAGGGCATCCTCGGCCTATTTTGCCCTTGTCCGACAACCTCGCCTGGCTTCAGGCCATTATCATGGAGCATCTTCCGGGCGAACCTCTACTCACCCGAGACAACCTGGCCTCCGCCTCAGTACCCAACGTCGGGTCCGGCCCCATGGCGGCTGAACTGGGTGTCTCTCGTCCCACGAGCCTGCATTCAGTGGCGGATGCCATTCTTGGTGGGCAGACTCCAAGGGGCCGATTATTTGCCCGGCGAGCAAAGACCGTCTAAAACAGGCCCAAGTTGGTTGCGCTCAAGCCATGGGCGGCGCTCGGGACCAAGCGGTTCTCAGCCATCGCGACTTGGAATTTTTAACCTCACTCGCCCCGAATCGCTCGGATCCGCGGCTTTCCCGCCTTGACGCCAAAGTTGCTATCTATTGTGTTGGCGGTGCCGTGCGCGATGCGCTTATGGGTTACCGAGAAGTTGATCGCGACTATTTGGTGGTTGGGGCACGCCCCGAGGACCTCCTAAATATCGGCTTTAAAGCCGTCGGAAAGGACTTCCCCGTCTTTCTTCACCCCGAGTCAAAGGATGAATACGCACTGGCACGCACCGAACGTAAGACTGGCGCAGGCTATCGGGGGTTTGAGGTGCACGCCGATCCCTCTGTTCGACTCGAAGACGACCTCTGTCGTCGTGACCTCACTATTAACGCGATGGCCGTGGATGAAAAGGGCAAACTTCACGACCCCTACGGTGGCGTTGATGATCTTCGTCACAAATGCTTGCGGCACGTCAGTCCGGCCTTTCGAGAAGATCCTGTAAGACTTCTTAGGCTTGCTCGGTTCCTAAGCCGTTGGCCCGATTTTGATGTCAGCGATGACACCTTGGCGCTCTGCGAGGCCATGCGTGATGAAGGCGAGCTTCAAGCACTTGTTACAGAGCGCGTCTGGCAAGAACTTTCCAAAGGTCTCGGCGAGAAGTCGCCTGGGCAAATGCTTGCCTTCATTCGTAAACTCAATTTGCTTGAGCCCTTGCTTGGCATTTCAGCCAATCCGCTGCACTTGGGCGACCTGCAGGCAAGGCTTGACCATGCCTCCAAACTCGGGCTACCCACTGAGCTTAAAGCCGCACTGTTACTCGAGAAGTCCAAAGGGGTCCTTCGCACCAAGGTTCCCAAAAAAGTCGACGAATGGATTGCGCTTCTTCCCAGTTTTTCGGCCATGGGTAGCCTTTTAAGTGCCCCGACAAGCTGGCCAGAAAAACTTATTGCATGGGCAGGAAGCGCCGACGTTTTTCGTCGACCCGAGCGGCTCGACACCATGGCCCCCCTTGGCCAACTCTTTCTCGCGGAACAGGGTCCTGAAGTGCTCGACCAAAAACTTCAAGAGCGATGGGGCTTATGGATCAGCCTTTGTCGCGAGGTGAGCCAGCTCTCTGTTGCCGATGTGGCAAAGCGGCTCGGTGCGGGTCCCGCCGAGGGGATTCGAGTAGCCATCGAGGCCTATCGAAAATCTTTTATTCAGAGACGCTTGGCCGAGAGCACCATAAACGACTGACCCATCGCGGAATCACCAAGCAATATTTGCAGCTGCGAAAGCTGAGCAAGCGCTTGCGCATTCAATGGAGGGGAGCCCGCCGCATGGCCAACCCCCTCAAATAAGAGGTCCCGCGCCTGGTCCAAGACACCCTGGTCAAGCATCCAAGCGGCCTGAGTCTGCAGGGACACCCCAAACCCCTCCTCAGCGAAGGCCTGGGCAAGCTCGGAGAAATTCACATGGGCTGTCAGGTCAATGGCCCCGGGCTGCTCAATAAGGGCCTGCCAGTCATCAAGGCGACGATGCCCACCGTGGCCAGCAAGGGTTCCGAAGGGTCGATCCGAATGGTCAAGCTCATAGTCCTCGTAGCCGTAATCGAAAATTAAGACCTCGCCGGCCTCGAGTTCTTTCGACACCGTCCTCACCCATGGAATGAGGCCCGGGCACCACTCACCTCGATGCCCCGGGCGCCACTCGAACCCTCGATCATGAGCGGCCTGGGCGCGTGCAAGCACCTTGTCACGCAGAATGGCCTCGGCAGGACGTGCCCGCCACTTCAATGGCTGAATAGCTCCCTTCCTACCGCCATGCGGCCCTACTGAAACCAAAGCCTCGGACTCGCCAACCCGTTCTAGCCCCCACTCCAAAACGGGACCCTCAGGGTGATCAGGCCGCCATTCAAACAAACGAACGGGCAGGGCATCAAGGAACTCGTTAGCAAGAACTAACCCCGTAAGGCTTCCCGTTGCCTGTGGCCATTGGTGCACCCTTGGCATGGTGCTGCCATTAAAGGTGCTTGAGAGCATGCCTGCCTGCTCGGCTTGGCGGGCCGCGCTTGCCTCAATTAATTCATAGGAGTCCGGCCAGGCATTGCTTTGAGCCATACCACGAAGAATATCGGCGGCAAGCTTGCCATTTCCCGGGCCGTACTCCCGAACAGTGAAAGTGCAAACCCCTCGAACTTGTTTTAACCGCCGTTTTAGGTCGATAGCTTTTTGCGTAAGAAGCCGAGCCAGCCAAGTCCCGAGCAAGGGCGCCGTTACGAAATGCCCTTGATCTCCAAAGACAGGCCTTGTCTGACTGTAAAAGCCATGGTCAGGATCGAGCAGCGCAAAACTCATAAATCGGTCAAATCCGATCCATGAATCCTCACCAAAAACAGCCTCAATCACCTTTTTCGCCTCCCGGCCTTTCAAAGGCATGTCCCTCGGAGGCCTTGCCAAGAGAACCTTCCATGAGAATGGCCAAGATGGCGGAGGATCGGAAGGGCGAGACGAGAAAAGAGCAAAAGGGTTGTGCCATGGCAGGACAGGGTATCAAAGCTAAACTTGCGCAATGTCTTTCACTTCTCCATCTGCTACGGAAGCGCCAACCGCGCTTGTTACGGGTGCAGCCCGCAGGCTCGGACGCGCCATAAGCTTGGCTCTTGCCAGCCAAGGCTACAGGCTTGCCCTTCACTACAACCAGTCACGCGACGAGGCACAGGCACTTGCTCAGCAAATTAAGGAACAAGGTGGGCAGGCCCACTGCTTTGCATTTAACTTCCAGGCCGAGCTTCGCCAAGAGGCGCTCGATCAATTTCTGAGCGACATTACGAGGCAACTTGGTCCTGTCAAACTGCTTGTAAATAACGCCTCGTTGTTTGAATTCGATCTCGCGGACTCCGCTAAATACGAGCAACTGCTTCGCCATGCTCAGGCTAATCTTTTTGCACCTGTGCTGCTCGGTCAGGCTGTCCACCGCCAATGGCTGGCCAGGCTATCCGCGAATACCGCGCAGGACGACCATACCGTCATCATTAACATACTCGATCAAAAGCTTGTCAACCCAAATCCCGATTTTTTTAGTTACACCCTATCGAAGGCCGGCCTACTTGAAGCAACACGGCTTATGGCTAAAAGCCTTGCACCTGTATGTCGTGTGGTGGGTCTCGCCCCTGGCTTCACGCTGCCCGCAGCAGGCCAGTCTCAGCAGGCCTTTGAAGAGGCTCACAAGGTTTCCCCCCTAGGGGCATCAAGCCGGCCCGAGGAAATTGCCGAAGCCGTCTGCTGGCTTGCCCAGTCGCGAGCTATTACCGGATCAACCCTTTTTGTGGATGGGGGGCAACATCTTATTGCCTCAAACCGCGACCTTCAGTTTGGACTCTCATGATGCTGCCTCAAAACTTCTGCGGTTCTAACTTTCGCCGAATCTTCCTTAGAGGCTTTCAGGTTCAAACTTCAATAGGCTTTCATTCGCATGAGACTATAAAAAGACAACGCATCGTCATTGATGTCGATCTTTATATAGCGCGTGATCAGGCACCTATTACGCGAGACCAGATCGACGAGGTCTTGGACTATGACTTTCTTCGCAATGAAATAAGAGCCCTCACCATGGAGCGTCACTTCAATCTCCAGGAAACCCTGGCAGAAGCCATTGCCGATCGAGTACTAAGCCGCCCGATGGTGCAATGGGTGCGCGTCCAAATACAAAAGCCCGATGTATACGAAGATTGTGAAAGCCTTGGTGTTGAAGTGCTTCGAGGCCAAGAGACCAGGCATGATGGATAACGGCCAAAATGTAACAACAGCAATCATTGCGCCGCCTCGGCCTCGAGCCCTGCGTAACGAAACCGAAATTAATAAGCTTTCCAAACGGCTTTACAGGCTAGTAGGCCAGGCCATTGCTGACTTCAGCATGATTGAAGAGGGTGACAAAATCATGGTTTGCATGTCAGGCGGTAAGGACAGCTACGGCCTTCTCGACATCTTGCTTGGCCTGCAGGCAAGAGCACCTATCAGCTTCGAACTTATTGCTGTCAACATTGACCAAGGCCACCCCGGTTTCCCCAAAGACACCTTGCCCAACTACCTTAAGGCACAGAGTGTTACCTTCCATATTGAAGATCAAGATACCTACAGCATTGTGAAGCGTGTCATTCCCGAAGGAAACACCATGTGCTCGCTTTGCTCAAGGCTTCGACGCGGCATTATTTACAGGCTTGCCGATGCGCTTGGCTGCAGCAAAATTGCGCTTGGCCACCATCGCGACGACATCATTGAAACGTTCTTCTTAAACCTTTTTTTTGGTGGCAGCCTCAAGGCCATGCCGCCCAAGCTAACCTCAGACGATGGGCGACACATTGTGATTCGACCACTGGCCTACGTGGAAGAAGCCGATCTTGTGAGCTGGTCAATCCATAAGCAGTTCCCCATCATTCCTTGCGACCTATGCGGATCCCAGAATAACCTTCAGCGCCAACAAATCAAACTTATGCTGCAGCAATGGGAAAAGCAAAACCCCGGTCGGATGGAATCCATCTTTAAGGCACTTTCCAATGCGAAGCCCAGCCACCTTCTCGACCCGAAGCTGATTCAGTCATGAGATCAATTTTTCGAATGCTGACCATCGCCCGAGTCGTCCTGCGGTTCGGTCTCGATCAGCTTGCCGTCGACGGCGCTCGAAGAGGTCTCGATTCAAGGCTTTTAGGTATTGTTCTGTCCCTGCTTCGGCTAGGCCGGCGTTTTGAAGAAGCCCGGGGCGTGCGAATTCGACAGGCCCTTGAGAGCCTTGGTCCTATTTTCGTGAAGTTCGGACAGGTCCTGTCAACGCGCCGCGACCTTCTGCCCGAGGACATTGCCGATGAGCTTGCTCTTCTACAAGATCAGGTCCCACCTTTTGAGTCCGAAGTGGCCATTGCCACCATTGAGAGGTCACTGGCCAAGCCTTTAAGCGGCCTCTTCGAGGTATTTGACGAAGTACCTGTCGCGAGTGCCTCCATTGCTCAGGTGCATTTTGGGCGCCTTCACACGGGCCAGGAGGTGGCCATTAAAGTGTTACGTCCGGGCATGCTGTCCATCATCGATAAAGACTTGGCCCTGCTGCGCCTGTTTGCTCAGCTTGCGGAGCGTTTGTCTGCAGACGGTCGGCGCCTAAAGCCTCGCGAGGTTGTGGCCGAGTTCCATAACTACCTGCACGACGAGCTCGACCTGGTGCGAGAGGCCGCCAATGCTACCCAGTTGCGTCGTAACTTTGCAGACTCAACGCTCTTGCAAATCCCTGAAATACTCTGGGATTACTGCAAATCCGACGT
This sequence comes from Bordetella sp., assembly GCA_038111655.1. GTDB lineage: Bacteria > Pseudomonadota > Gammaproteobacteria > Burkholderiales > Burkholderiaceae_A > Hahnella. Next base: position 6,655 of record JAYNLI010000014.1, on the reverse strand, counting down.
GATCGTGATGGAGTGGGTCTATGGCATTCCCATTAACCGAATGCAACGCCTCAAAGAAGCAGGCATTGACCTCAAACAACTCTCTCGCGAGGGCGTGGAAATCTTCTTCACTCAGGTATTTCGTGACGGCTATTTTCATGCCGACATGCACCCAGGCAATATCTTAGTCAGCGATCGCGGCCCCCACAAAGGCCATTACATTGCCCTTGACTTCGGCATTGTCGGAACCCTCTCTGAGTTTGACAAAAACTACCTTGCCCAAAATTTCTTGGCTTTCTTCCGCCGCGACTACCGACGGGTTGCCGAGCTTCATGTTGAGTCGGGATGGGTGCCCTCGAACACCCGAGTCGACGCACTTGAGGCAGCCGTGCGTGGTGTCTGCGAACCTTTTTTCGATCGGCCGCTTAAAGAAATTTCTTTAGGGCAGGTGCTCCTGCGCCTGTTCCAAGCATCGCGTCGCTTCAACGTGGAAATTCAACCTCAGCTCGTGCTGCTTCAGAAAACGCTGCTCAACATTGAGGGGCTGGGCAGGCAGCTGGACCCCGACCTTGACCTATGGGTCACGGCCAAACCTTTTTTAGAAAAATGGATGAAAGAGCAGGTGGGGCTGCAGGGACTGCGTCAGCGCACTCAACGAGAGGCCGAACGCTGGTCGGCTATGCTGCCCGAGCTGCCCCGACTCATCCATACCGCACTCAAGCGCCTGGCCTACCCCGAGCCCGATGCCACCGCCGGCAAACTCGGAGGGCTGATTGAAGAAAACCGCCGCACTCGGCGATGGGTTGTTGTTCTGTCTTTTTTGGTATTTTTGCTGCTGGTAAATATAGTGGCCCTTCTCATCAAGCTCTGGGGCCTTTCTCTGCTCCCACCTCCTTGAGGCAAAAAAGTCATGCTTCTTAATCTGGTTGCAATCTACCTTGTGATCTCTATTTTGATTGGGCTCATTGCTGCGCGCAGAGTGCATTCGGCGGCCGACTACATAACGGCTGGGCGTAACCTGCCCATGCTTGTGGTGATGGCCATAGTCTTTGCCACCTGGTTTGGGGCAGAAACCGTATTAGGTATTTCGGCCACCTTTCTCGAGGAGGGCTTCCGAGGGCTCATCTCCGACCCCTTAGGTGCCTCGATTTGTCTAGTTCTATTTGGGCTTGTCTTTGCCCTGCCTTTGTATCGACTAAAACTTATTACTCTGGGTGACTTCTTCCGAATTCGCTACGACCGTCGTATTGAATTGGTTGTCTCTCTTTGTATCGTCATCTCCTACCTAGGCTGGGTCTCAGCACAAATCACCGCGCTTGGCCTCGTCTTTAACGTGCTCTCCGATGACCTCATCAGCATGAATCAGGGCATGCTCATTGGGGCAGGTGTAGTTCTTCTTTACACGCTCTTGGGTGGCATGTGGTCGGTGGCGGCTACCACCTTCGTTCAAATGATTGTCATCGTGGTCGGCCTTCTTATCGTGGCCTCTATGGCAGGCGAGATGGCTGGTGGAATTCCCTTGGTCATTGAAAAGGCGGCAGCCGAAGGAAAGTTCGACTGGCTTCCAAGTCTCGATGCTGTGGATATGCTTGGCTGGATAGCCGCGCTCCTCACCATGGCTCTGGGCTCGATCCCCCAACAAGACGTCTTTCAGAGAGTGAACTCCTCGAAGAATGAGTTCATTGCCGTTTGGGCAACCACACTGGGTGGGGTGGCCTACTTCTTCTTTGCAGCAGTACCACTCTTTTTGGCCTACACGGCAAACATCATTGACCCCAGCATGACCGCCGCCAAAATGGCAGAAGACTCCCAGCTGGTTCTTCCCACGCTGGTGGCTAATTACATGCCCTTCTGGGTTCAAGTGGTCTTCTTCGGCGCTTTGTTGTCCGTAATTATGAGCACCGCCTCCGGAACTCTTTTGGCCCCCTCCGTGACCTTTGCAGAAAACGTTATTAAAGGGGCCGTGCCCAACATGAGCGACCGGCAGCTTCTGTTCACCACGCGCTTAACCGTCTTGGGCTTTACCGTGTTGGTCACCAGCTACGCCATCATTACCGATGCAAGCATTCACGCCATGGTCGAGAACGCCTACCGAATAACGCTGGCGGGTGCTTTTGTGCCCCTAACAGCAGGGCTTTTCTGGCGACGAGCAAGTAATCTTGGGGCCGCGCTTTCGGTTACCTTGGGCCTTGGTGTCTGGCTGATGCTTGAGGCAACAGGACCCAAGTTGCTTGTGGAGCCGCAGCTTGTTGGGCTTGTCTTTAGCATTCTGGGCATGATTATCGGTAGCCTCATCTCCCCCAACCCCCATGCCCGCAATGCAAACGGCATCCCAATGAAAGCCGCCTAGGTTATGAACGTTATTGTGCTTGCCGCGGGCAAGGGCAGCCGCATGAAAAGCGATCTGCCCAAAGTGCTTCATCCTGTGGCGGGTATACCCATGCTGGGACATGTTTTAAGAACAGCCGCGAAAGCCGGTGGCAAGCATCTGGTTTTAGTGGTCGGCCACGGCGCAGCCCAGGTACAAGACTTTGCGACGTCGTTTTGCTCTCAAAACAACCTGCCTAGCCCAGTCGTTGTCCTGCAAGACCCCCCGCAAGGAACCGGGCATGCGGTTGCCCAAGCCCTGCCTATGGTGGACCCCTCGATGCCAAGCATGGTTCTGTGCGGGGACGTGCCGCTTATCGAACAGCAAACCCTAAGGGCATTGCAGACCAAACTCACCAATGGAGTGTCGCTTGCATTACTCACCGCAAGGCTTGAGAACCCTTATGGCTACGGTCGTATTCTTCGAGACCCCAAGACCAACCAGGTGGTGGGATGTTGTGAAGAGAAAGACGCCAACGCTGACATTCGTGCGATTCAGGAGGTGAACTCCGGCATTCTTATTTCAGACTCTTCAAAACTGAAGAACTGGGTCGACCGCCTTCAAAACAATAATGCCCAGGGAGAGTACTACCTAACGGACATCTTTGGCTTTGCCCACAACGATGGCGCCGACCTTGATGCCTTTGAGTCTACAAACCCTATCGAAATTCTTGGGGTGAACTCCCAGGGTCAACGCGCCCAGATCGAGCGGTATTTTCAGGAACGTCAGGCTCAGGCTTTAATGCGAGACGGTGTTCATTTGGCAGACCCCTCGCGTATTGATATTCGCGGCGAGCTTAGCTGCGAGACGAATGTTCAAATTGATGTGAACTGCGTTTTTATTGGGGCGGTGCGGCTTGGCAAAGACGTAAGCATTGGCCCTAACTGCGTGCTTGATAATGTATCGGTCGAAGAGGCTTCTCGCATCGAGGCCTACAGTCACCTTCGTCAGTGCAAGGTAGGGCCGCAGGCCGTGGTTGGCCCTTATGCGCGAATCCGGCCGGGCAGCGAGCTGGCGGAGGGCAGTCATGTGGGCAACTTTACCGAGGTGAAGAACACACGATTGGGCCGTTTCTCAAAGGCCAACCACCTTAGTTACCTAGGGGATGCCGTTATTGGCGAGCGCGTCAATGTGGGCGCGGGCACCATTACTTGCAACTACGACGGCGCCGAGAAACACACCACCATCATTGAAGATGACGTTTTTATTGGGTCAGATACCCAACTGGTTGCACCAGTTACTGTGCATAAGGGCGCCACACTTGGCGCCGGGACAACGCTTACCAGCGATGCCCCCGAAGACGCTCTTACCCTGTCGCGAACCCAACAGGCCACCATTACGCGCTGGAAACGCCCAAGAAAAAAGGCTCACTAGTTTCATGTGTGGAATCGTTGCCGCCCTCAGTCCTACCAATGTTGTTTCGTTTCTTATCCAAGGACTTCGGCATCTGGAGTACCGCGGCTACGACTCCGCGGGCCTTGCGGTGCTTGGCGGCGCACCACAGGCTGCCAGTGCAAACACCATTCAACGGGTCCGCGCGGTTGGTCGTGTTGCCGAACTCGACGTTGCTAGCCAAGGCCTTTCTGCAGATATTGGTATTGCCCACACCCGCTGGGCAACCCATGGTGCAGTCACCCAAGACAATGCCCATCCGCATTACTCCAGTGGCCAGGGCCTTGAGATCTGTCTGGTGCACAACGGCATTATTGAAAACCATCAGACACTGCGCCACGAGCTTTCACAGGCAGGCTATGAATTTAGCTCCCAGACCGACACCGAGGTTGTTGCGCATCTTCTGCATCAAGAGCGGCTCAAGGCAAACTGCCTGATCGATGCGCTTCACGCCTGCTGCACGAGGCTTCAAGGTGCTTACGCTCTTGCAGCTCTCTCAAGCCAAGACCCCAACCAGATTGCTGCGGCAAGGCTTGGGGCACCTTTGCTTGTTGGCCTTGGTCGTAACGCCCACGAGCTCTTTCTTGCCTCGGATGCCTCGGCCTTACTTGAGCTCACCCATCGTTTTATCTATCTTGAAGACGGTGATCGTTGCCTCATACAAAGGCGGAATCAAGCTCAGTCACTCGCCGAACAGAGCCATGAACCCACCGTAAGCCTTCGGGTCTTCGACAAAACTTTCCAGCCCGTTGAAAGGCTCGTAACCGAGTCAAGCCTGTGTGCACAAGACGTTGCCCTGGGCCCATACAGGCATTTCATGCAAAAGGAAATTGCCGAGCAACCGGGTGCCCTGGCTGCAACACTCGAGCATGTCATGGGGGCAAACAGCCTTTCGCCCGAGCTCTTTGGTGTGGAGGCTGCACAGGCTTTAAGCGCCGTTGACCAGGTCCTTATTCTTGCCTGCGGCACCAGCTACCATGCGGGACTGGTTGCAAAATACTGGGTAGAAAGCCTTGCCGGCATTAGCTGCCATGTTGAAATTGCCAGCGAATACCGCTACCGACAAAGTGTCACCCGACCAAACACCCTAGTGGTCGCGATTTCCCAGTCGGGGGAGACGGCCGACACTTTGGCCGCCATTGAACATGCCAAGGCCAATGGCGTGGCAAGCTGCCTGGGCATTTGCAATGTGGCCGAGTCTTCGCTCATTCGAGCCTGCAGTCTTAGGTTCCTCACCCGCGCAGGACCAGAAATTGGTGTGGCCTCCACTAAGGCCTTTACCACCCAGCTTGCAGCACTTTTTCTTCTGGCACTTGTTCTTGGGAAGCTAAAGGGTAGACTTTCGGCAGAAGAAGAGGGCCGGCAGCTTTCGGCCCTTCGCCACCTGCCTGCGGCCGTCTCGTCGGTGCTTTTGCAAGAAGACCGTTTTAGCCAATGGGCCTCGCAGTTTGTTGACAAAAACCACTGTCTTTTTCTTGGTCGTGGCCTGCACTACCCCATTGCGCTTGAGGGCGCCTTAAAGCTTAAGGAAATTAGCTACATCCATGCGGAGGCCTACGCAGCCGGTGAGTTGAAACACGGCCCGCTTGCCTTGGTCGACCGTGACATGCCCGTCGTCGCTGTAGCTCCGAATGACCAGTTGCTTGAAAAACTCAAAAGTAACCTCGAAGAGGTACGTGCCCGTGGGGGCAGGCTTTATGTCATCGCAGATCAGTCCTCGGGCTTTGAGGCCTCCGAAGGCGTTGAGCTCATTACCCTTGGCGATCATGCAGGGCTTCTGTCACCGATCCTGCACGTGGTACCTCTGCAGCTTCTTGCCTACCACGTGGCCCTTGCCCTCGGCCACGATGTGGACAAGCCACGCAATCTGGCAAAAAGCGTCACGGTGGAGTAACTATGGTTTTAGCAGCCCCACGCCCTTCGGTAGTCGTCCACCGCCTGCCAATGGTTTTTCAGCTGCGAGTCCGTTGAAGAATCCAAGAGCCCCAAAAGGCCCTCCAGACCCGCAACAGCAACCACCGGCAAGTCCAGCGTCTGACGCACCTCTTGAACGGCCGAGACCGCAGCAGGCTGTTCGGCAGTTCCGCCCTTTTCCATACGGTCAAGAGCAATCAGCACCCCTACCGGCCGGCCCCCTGCTTGTTGAATAATAGCCGCCGACTCACGAACCGAAATGCCCGCCGAAATAACGTCATCAATAATGACAACGTCTTGGCCTTCAAGGCTAGCGCCCACAATCACACCGCCTTCACCATGATCTTTGGCTTCTTTGCGATTAAAGCTAAAACCCAGGTTAAGGCCATGCTGACTCAAGGCCATGGCGGTTGTAGCAGCAAGGGGTATGCCTTTGTAGGCAGGCCCAAAAAGAATGCCGGCCTGAAAGACCTTGGCCTGAACAGCGCCTAAAAAACAACGGGCATAAAAGCCCGAGAGCTCGGCAACCAGGTCACCGGTTCGAAAAAGGCCTGCATTGAAGAAGTAGGGTGATAGCCGCCCAGCCTTTGTTTTAAATTCCCCAAAACGTAGCACTTCGGCCCTTAGTGCAAAACGCAAAAAATCTTGCTCAAGGGCGGGGTCGAGTACAGAAGAAACTTGATTGGCGCTCGTCATAATGGGTCTTTGTAATTCATTAGTGGGAACCCGCAATGGATGTCGTGAGCCTTAACCTTAACGGAATTCGATCCGCGCACCGCAAGGGGGTGTTTAACTGGCTCGCCCAGACTGCACCCGACCTTCTTTGTGTTCAGGAATTAAAGGCACAGGCCGATGACCTTGGCCCAGAATTACGGTCTTTTGCTGTGGCCGAGAAGTCGTTTGAATCCGCCATAAGCTGCGCCGACAAAAAGGGTTACAGCGGTGTGGGTCTTTTCAGCCACTGGCAGCCCCGCGAAATTCGAGCCGGCTTCGGAGTCAAGG
>JAYNLI010000013.1:35025-38267 GCA_038111655.1 Bordetella sp. | reverse complement strand
AGACAGGCCTTCTCGCGAATAGAGAATTCGCCAAGCTGAACTTGATAATCACGATCGAAGAGCGCGAGGCTCTCGTTAAGGGCGAGGAGTCTTTGCTGCTCTTGGGTTGTGAACCCTCCGGCTGCCATGGTGGCAGGCCCAAGGCACATGAATGCAAGTGCGCCCATAATTTGGCGACGAAATGGGCCTGTTATTGCTAACGGGAGATAACGCATCAGAACTGAGTTAGGGTTGGGCGGTGACCAAGCTTTAGGTATCGCTCGGTTCGCATCTCGGTTAGACGACTCACGGTTCTTTCAAACTCTCCAGATAAAGGCCCCTGCGTATACAACGAGGCCGGATCCGTTCGCGCTGCAACAGCCAGTCTAACGCGGTGATCATAGAGGATATCAATTAGCCAAGTGAGCCGTCGGGCTTCTGAGAACTGAGCGCTTGAAAGCGGCTCGAGGTTTTCAAGCAAAATAAAGGAATAGCGCTCAGCAAGCCAAAGATAGTCGTGCATGGAGCGTGGGCTATAGAGCAGGGTTGCAGCCTTGAACCAGACGGCTGCATTGGACTTCTTCACGAACTCAACGTCACGGCCCTCAATCTCAAGGCTCCCGCACTCTTCAACAGTCGGTCCACAGGCATGGTCGAAGAGCGCCTTAAGGGCCTGCGATGCTTCTCCGGTTGGGCTTACCTGGTAGAACCCCTCGGGCTGCATAAGTTCTGGCGTGAGCCAGTCGTCGCTTGCCATCGCATCGGACGATCGATTTCCAACACCAGTGCCTTCTAGCGCCATAACCCCGCGCCGATAGTCCATACCCGGGCCAAGCCCAATAACCTCTTGGCTGCGTTCAAGAAGAGCAATAGCGGGAAGAAGCCTGTCCCGATGTAAGCCATCGGGATAAAGTCCTGAAGGAGGATAGTTGGACGTCATCACAAAGCCAACCCGGGCATCCACCAGAGCCTGCAAAAGCCGTTGAAGAATCATGGCGTCTGCGATGTCAGAAATGTGGAACTCATCGAAACAAATAAGGCGATAGCGTCGTGCTACCCGGAGGGCCACCTCCGCCAGGGGATCTTCCACCCCCCTCAGGTCGTACATCTCTTTGTGTGTCGCACGCATAAAGGCATGAAAATGGACACGTAGCTTTCGCTCAATACGAACAACCTGATAAAAGGCGTCCATGAGGAAGGTTTTCCCACGCCCCACCCCACCCCAGAGATAGACACCTCGGGGAATGGGTGGATGAATGAATACCCTTGCTAACCGTCCCCCACGTTGCGACTTGTAGTGCTGCCAGTCGGAGGCACAACGCTCAAGGGCGGCAAGCCCAAGAAGTTGTCCTGCATCAAGTGATATACCCTCTGCCCCAAGACCTGCCTGGGCTACCTGTTGAACGGGCCCCATTCAAGGACTCTCACATATTTAGAGCACGTTTTTCGACAGCAAGGGCAGCCTCCCGGACGACCTCTGACAGTGATGGGTGTGGGTGACAGATTCGAGCAATGTCTTCCGAGGAGGCTTTAAATTCCATGGCGACAGCAGCCTCACTGATGAGATCGGACGCAGCCGCAGACACAATATGAACGCCAAGCAATTCGTCAGTCTTCGCATCGGCAAGAATCTTCACAAAGCCTTCGGGTGCGTCCATGCCCAGTGCGCGACCATTGGCCATGAAAGGAAACTGGCCCGCCTTGTAGGCTTTGCCTTCAACCCTAAGTTGTTGCTCGGTCTTACCCACCCATGCAATTTCCGGCATGGTGTAAATCACCCAAGGGATGCAGTTGTAGTCAATGTGGGTCGCCTGCCCAGCAATACGCTCGGCCACCATTACGCCCTCGTCCTCGCCCTTGTGCGCAAGCATTGGGCCACGCACCACGTCTCCAATGGCGAAAATACGCGGGTTCGAGGTGGCACAGTAATCGTCGACGGGTATAAATCCCTGGTCATTGACCGACAGCCCAGCAGCCGCAAGATTGAGGTTTTCTGTATTAGGAATACGACCTACCGAAACAATGAGCCGGTCGAACTGAAGTTCCGTGGCGACTCCTTCTGCAGGCTTATAGGCCAACGTAACGCCCTTACCCGAGGCTTTCACCTCATTAATTCGAATACCCATCTCAATTTTTAAGCCTTGCTGGGTGAAGAGCTTAAAAGCTTCCTTACTGACTGACTCATCACAAGCGGCAAGAAACTGGGGTGTCGCCTCAAGGACATGCACCGATGCGCCAAGCCGTCGCCAGACCGAGCCAAGCTCAAGTCCAATAACACCTGCACCAATGACTCCAAGCTTGGCAGGCACCTTATCGAAAGCAAGGGCCCCCTCGTTGTCACAGATGAGTTTGTTATCGACCGGAATGTTGGGCAGATGACGGGCCTTGGAGCCGGTTGCAATAATGACGTGGCCTGCGCTGACAGACTCAACGCCATTGCTTCCAGCCACTTCAAGTAGAACCTTCTCTGCGGATGAACCCGCAAAACGTCCCTCACCCTTCAACCAGTCAATCTTATTTTTCTTAAATAGGAATTCAATGCCCTTCGTCATTTTGGCCACAATGCTATCTTTACGAGCAAGCATTGTCTTCAGGTTAAAGCTGGCCCCCTTTACGGTGATACCGTGATGCGACGCGTGGGTGGTGATCTTCTCGAACTCTTCGCTTGATGCCAAAAGGGCCTTGGATGGTATGCAGCCCACATTCAGGCAGGTTCCGCCAAGAACCTGTTGCCCTTCTGGGTTAATCCATTTCTCGATGCATGCTGTTTTGAACCCCAACTGGGCGGAACGGATGGCCGAAATGTAACCCGCTGGGCCCGCGCCAATGACCACTACATCGTAGTGCTTCGTTTCACTTGTCATAGCGACTCCTTCGTTAGATTTCAAGTAGGAGACGCGCAGGATCCTCCAAAGCGTCCTTCATGGTGACCAGTCCAAGCACCGCCTCTCGACCGTCGATAATGCGATGGTCGTAGGACATAGCAAGGTAGTTCATGGGTCGGATAACGACCTGACCGTTCTCAACAACTGGTCGGTCTTTGGTGGCGTGAATACCTAAAATTGCGGACTGGGGGGGGTTAATAATGGGGGTTGAAAGCATCGAACCGAAGACACCCCCGTTGGAAATGGAGAAAGTTCCTCCAGTGAGTTCTTCAAGGGTAATCTTGCCCTCTCGTGCACGAACACCGAAGTCAGAGATGGTCTTTTCAATTTCGGCAAAGGAGAGTTGGTCGGCGTTACGAATAATAGGAACCACCAAAC
>JAYNLI010000013.1:29968-35015 GCA_038111655.1 Bordetella sp. | reverse complement strand
AAACCTCGTGGCGACCCCACAGCAATACCAATGTCGAAATAACCGTGGTAAACGATGTCATTGCCATCGACGGAGGCATTCAATACAGGATACTTCTTCAGGGCCGCCACCGCTGCCTTTACGAAGAAGGACATAAAGCCAAGCTTTACGCCGTGCTCCTTTTCAAAACGCTCGACATACTGTTTGCGGAGCGCCATGACGGGGGCCATATTCACCTCGTTAAAGGTGGTCAAAATAGCGTTCGATGCTTGAGACTGTAAAAGTCGTTCGGCGACACGAGCACGCAGTCGGCTCATGGGAACTCGCTGCTCGGGTCGGCCCTCAAGCATGGCCTCTGGCCCAATCATTGCACTAACTGCTGGCAAGGATGCACTGCTTACAGGCGCAGAACTTACCGCTTGAACGGCAGCCTGACCCGTCACCCCCACAACTGCAGGAGCTGCTGTCTGTGCCGATTGCGCTGCAAGCACGTCGGCCTTTGTGATTCGTCCCCCCTTGCCCGAGCCCTGGGCCACGCTCACGCCCGTTTCTGCCATGAGCTTTGCTGCCGCAGGCAAGGCCGTTGCCGATGAAGCAGCAGCGGTTGACGCTGCCGTGGTAGCCACAGCTTTTGCAGGCGCTGCAGCCCCAGCCTTGGCGTCGGTGTCGATACGGGCGATGACCTCGTCGGAAACCACCATGTCGCCGTTGGCCTTGACGTGCTCTATTAGCACGCCAGCCGCTGGGGCTGGCACCTCGAGCACGACTTTGTCTGTCTCAATCTCAATAAGAATTTCATCTTGTGCCACAGCCTCACCGGGCTGCTTCTTCCACTGAAGAAGTGCGGCCTCAGCTACGGACTCAGAGAGCTGAGGAACTTTAACGTCATGTAGGGCCATTGTTGTCTCTTAAAAAAATTGGATAACTGGAAGCAGGCTTAGCCGTTCTTAATGCGGCCGAAGGCCTGCTCGAGTAGGTCTTTCTGTCGCTTTACATAAACCTCGTAATAACCGGAGGCCGGTGCGGCTAATGCCGGCCTGCCGGCGTAGCCAAGTTTCATCCCCTCGGGTATGTGCTCACGTAGGTTATGTTGTATCTGGAACCAGAAGCCTTGGTTTTTTGGCTCTTCCTGGACCCAAACAACATCGTTAAGGTTGGGATAATTCTTGATCTCAGCAACGAAGGCTTTGTGCGGGAATGGGTAGACCTGTTCGATCCGCACAATGGCCACGTCGTCGCGTTCACGCTCGCGACGCTGATTTACAAGATCGTAGTAAACCTTTCCGGAGCAGACCATGACCCGCTTAATCTTCTTAGCCTGTATGGTGGGATCGACTTCGCCAATCACGGTTTGGAACTGCCCTTGACTTAGCTCTTCAAGCGGCGAACTTGCATCTTTGTTACGAAGCAAGGACTTTGGGGTAAACACAACAAGGGGCTTTCGGAAAGACCGAATCATCTGGCGGCGCAGCAGGTGAAAGATCTGCGAGGCCGAGGTGGGCTGACAGAGCTGCATATTGGTGTCAGCACACAACTGCAAGAATCGCTCGGGCCTTGCCGAAGAGTGCTCGGGCCCCTGCCCTTCATGGCCATGGGGTAATAACAATGCGAGGCCGCTTTGACGCCCCCACTTCACCTCACCCGAGGCAATGAACTGATCGATCACCACTTGGGCGCCATTGGCAAAGTCTCCGAACTGAGCTTCCCAGATCACCAGTGTATTGGGTTCGGCCGTCGAGTAGCCGTATTCGAAGCCTAATACCGCCTCTTCGGAGAGCACGGAATCAATGACAACAAAGGGCGCCTGCTCGGGCGAGACGTTTTGCAAGGGTACATGCGTACCCACGTCAAAACGCTCGCGCCCTTGATCGTGAAGCACGGCATGCCTGTGGGTAAAGGTTCCTCGGCCGCAGTCTTGGCCGCTAAGACGCACTGCATAACCGCTTGCGACCAAAGAGGCATAGGCCAAGTGCTCGCCCATACCCCAGTCTAGATTCACCTCTCCCCTGCACATCGCACGACGGTCGTTGATGACCTTTTCGACAAGAGGATGAAGCTTGAAGCCTTCGGGGATGGTTGTGATTCGCTCCCCGAGCCTTTGCAGCTCGGTGAGTGGCAGGCCAGTATCGGCGTCGTCCGTCCATTTCTTGTTTAAGAAGGGGGCCCAGTCCACCGCAAATTTGCTCTTGTAATTGGTAAGAACCGGCTCTCGAGTACTACGGCCTTCATCAAGCGCTGCCCGATAGGCCTTGACGATTTCGTCGCCCTCGTCTGGGCCAATCACGCCTTGTGCCTCCAGGCGATCGGCGTACAGCTTACGTGTCCCGGGATGCTGACCGATGACGCGATACATTAAAGGCTGCGTCATGGCGGGGGTATCTTGCTCGTTGTGGCCCAGTTTGCGGAAGCAGACGATATCAATAACGACATCTTTCTTGAACTGCATACGGTAGTCAATGGCCAACTGCGTCACGAAGACCACCGCTTCTGGGTCATCGCCGTTGACGTGAAAAACTGGTGCTTCAATCATTTTGACGACATCGGTGCAATACAAGGTCGACCGGGTGTCACGGGGATCGGACGTCGTGAAGCCAATTTGATTGTTGATCACAACGTGAATGGTTCCACCAACGCCGTAGCCACGGGTCATGGCCAGATTGAGGGTTTCCATGATTACGCCTTGACCGGCAAAGGCTGCGTCCCCATGAACAAGCACCGGCAGGATCTTGGTTCCCCCCTCGTCATCCCGACGATCGAGACGAGCACGCACCGAGCCGGTCACCACCGGGTTCACGATCTCGAGGTGGGAGGGATTAAACGACAGTGAGATGTGCACTGGGCCACCAGGCGTCGAGACATCGCTAGAGAAGCCTTGGTGGTATTTAACATCTCCCGCAAGAAGATCCTCCGCATGCTTGCCCTCAAACTCTGCAAAAAGATTTTTAGGCATTTTGCCAAGCGTGTTGACAAGTACATTGAGTCGTCCGCGGTGGGCCATACCTATCACCACCTCTTCAACACCGCGACTACCCGATGCATCAATGATCTCGTCCATACAGGCAATAAATGACTCACCGCCTTCGAGGGAAAAGCGCTTCTGGCCAACGTATTTCGTGTGCAAGTAACGCTCGAGCCCTTCGGCCGCCGTCACTTGCTGCAGAATTTGAACTTTCTTCTCGGGTGAAAAATGTGGATTAGTGCGTGAGGACTCGAGCCTTTCTTGGATCCAACGCTTCTCGGTGGGATCGGTCACATACATAAACTCGGCGCCAATCTTTCCGCAATACGTTTCGCGGAGTGCCTGAACCATCTCACGCAGCGACATTTGCTCCTGACCAAAATAGAGATTGTCCGCACGAAAGGCCGTATCAAGGTCGGCCTCGGAAAAGTCGTAAAAGGCGGGCTCGAGTTCTGGGAACGAAGGGCGCTCTCGAAGCTTTAGGGGATCGAGATCGGCCCACTGGTTTCCTAAATTACGGTAGGCCGCAATAATGGACTGCACGTGCAACTGCTTTCGTGCAATCGAGAGATCGCGTTCTGCGACCCTTGGGAGGAATTTGTTGGCCTTGGCCCGCTCGGCAAACGACGCAATAACCGGCGCATGGGCCTGATCGGTGGCTTCGGGGTCAAGACCCTGGGCAGGCACGTTCTGGAGTTGATCGAAAAACCGACGCCAGTTGTCATTCACGGAACCAGGATTGTCAAGATACGACTCGTAAAGCTCCTCGACGTACGGAGCGTTCGCACCAAATAAGTACGAGTTGAGCTGAAAGCTCTTCATGACCATTGCATTTCACCCTTCTGGGCCGTTAGCCCTAAACGATGCAGGTTACCCTTCTGTTCCCCGACGACGCCAGTTCCCAGACAGGCTCTATCTAAACGTGACTTCTTGGAAAAAGCAAGTGAGGCAAAGCCCCTCTGTGAAAAAACTGCGGTTAACGTTGTGAAATAGGTTTGGCCTGCCTTTCTACAAGACCGGTGTATAGCTGCCGCGGCCTGCCGATTTTGTACTCGGGGTCCACAATCATTTCCTTCCATTGCGCGACCCAGCCAATGGTTCTTGCCAAAGCAAAAATACAGGTGAACATAGATGTTGGAATACCAAGGGCCCGCTGAACGATACCGGAGTAGAAATCAACATTGGGGTATAGCTTGCGCTCAACAAAATAGTTGTCTTCGAGTGCGATCTTCTCAAGTGCCATGGCGAGTTTGAAAAGCGGATCGTTCTCAAGGCCAAGTTCTGCAAGCACCTCGCGACATGTCTCTTGCATGAGCCTTGCACGCGGGTCAAAGTTCTTGTAAACCCTGTGTCCAAAGCCCATAAGCCGGAAACCCGAGTTTTTATCTTTAACTTTATCCATGAACTCGCCAACCTTCGCCAGACCACCGTCGGCTTGAATGCTTTCAAGCATTTCGAGGCAGGCTTGGTTTGCTCCGCCATGTGCGGGTCCCCAAAGGCAGGCAACACCTGCAGCGATGGCGGAAAAGGGACTGGTACCGGAAGACCCGCAAAGCCTTACTGTAGAGGTCGAAGCGTTTTGTTCATGCTCGGCATGCAATGTAAAGATTCGATCAAGCGCACGAACCAAAACCGGATTTGGTGTGTACTTCTCACAAGGGGTTGCAAACATCATGTGCATGAAGTTTGCCGTGTACGAGAGGTCGTTCTGAGGGTATACGTTAGGCTGGCCAATGGAATATTTGTAGGCCATGGAAACCAGCGTTGGCATTTTTGCAATGAGACGAATAAAGGAAATGTCTTGCTGCTCGGGCGAGTTAATGTCAAGGCTGTCGGGATAAAAGGCCGCCATACTTCCCGCAAGGCTGGTTAATACCGCCATGGGATGAGAGTCGCGGCGGAAACCTCGCACAGCAAACTGCATTTGTTCATGAACCATGGTGTGGTGCATAACCAGGTGCTTGAATTCTTCGTACTGACTGGCATTGGGTAGCTCGCCGTAATAGATGAGGTAACAAACCTCAAGAAATTCGCAGTGAACCGCCAACTGCTCGATGGGATAGCCTCGATAAAGCAATTGCCCCTTATCCCCGTCAATGTACGTAATGC
>JAYNLI010000013.1:12155-29958 GCA_038111655.1 Bordetella sp. | reverse complement strand
ATGCTCGAGGCACAGGATGCGGTTGATAAAAAGCCGGTGTCGTAGGTGAACTTTCCGGTCTTGGCATAGAGCGCGCGAATATCAACAACGTCTGGGCCAATGGCGCCCTTTAGTATTGGAAACTCGACGCTGGGGGTCCCGTCGGTAAAGCTCAGTGTAGCCTTGTGTTCAGATTCACTCATGGTACTGCTCCCCTTCTTAATTTAAATAATGTTGCGCTTGGTCTGTGAGTGCTAGGCCTGCATTGGGCTTGCCGAGACTGCGCAGTGCATTAAGAACATGTTGGACAGCGGCTGTCTCTAGCTCGCCTTTGGGCTCCTTACGAGCGAGAATAAGATCAAGCAGTTCGTTATCAGATAGCTCAAGCAATTCGGCAAGGCCATCGTGCTCGAGTTGGGATAAAAGACCGTCCTTCGACACAAGAAACTGCGTAAGCAGCAAATCGTTCTCAAGAAGACCTCTGCGCGCGCGCCACTGAATACGACGGAAGCACTCCTCATCAACGAATGTTGCGAGTTGAGAGGACTGCGCACTGTCTGACTTCACAGTAACGGCCTTGCCAACTTGGAATTTGGGCCTTGATTAAACTGCACGCCGAACCATAAGCTCTTTAATCTTCCCAATGGCTTTGGTTGGATTAAGTCCCTTCGGGCAGACGTCCACACAGTTCATGATGGTGTGACAACGGAATAACCGGTAAGGGTCTTCAAGGTTATCCAAACGCTCGCTGGTTGCTTGGTCTCGACTGTCAGCAATAAACCGGTAGGCCTGTAGCAATCCCGCAGGGCCCACGAACTTGTCCGGGTTCCACCAGAACGATGGGCAGCTTGTAGAACAGCACGCACACAAAATGCACTCGTAAAGACCGTCTAGCTCCTCACGCTCCTCGGGAGACTGCAGCCTCTCTTTCTCAGGCGGTGGATACTCGTTAATGAGAAATGGCTTCACGGAGTGGTACTGCTTGAAGAACTGTGTCATATCGACAATAAGGTCGCGCACGACTGGCAGTCCAGGCAAAGGGCGAAGCACGATGGGCTCTTTAAGCTCGTTGAGGTTAGTGATGCAGGCCAGCCCATTCTTACCGTTAATGTTCATGGCGTCAGAGCCACAGACTCCCTCGCGGCAGGACCGTCGATAAGACAAAGAGTCATCGACATTGCTTTTGATGCGCATCAGCGCATCAAGCAGCATCTTGTCGGTGGGCTGCAGTTCCACAGTAATGTCTTGCATGCGTGGACGGCTGTCTTTGTCGGGATCGTATCGGTAAATAGAGAATCGAATCGAACGTGTTGTCATGTTTGCGATGCCTCTGATTAAAAGGTTCGTTTTTTTGGTTGGAAGGTCTCGACCGTAAGCGGCTTCAAATTTACGGGCTTGTAGTCAAGCCGATTATTGTCGATGTACCAGAGCGAATGGCGCATCCACTGCACGTCATCACGCTCGGGGAAGTCGCTATGGGCATGTGCCCCGCGGCTCTCTTTGCGTGCCTCGGCCGACACAATGGTGGCCTTTGCCGTCTCAACCAAATTGGCCAGTTCAAGGGCTTCCACGCGCGCAGTGTTAAAGACCTTTGACTTGTCCGCCACATGAATATTCTCTGCGCGCTCGGCCAGAGCATTGATTTTTGTAACACCCTCGGAAAGAAGCTCGCTTGCCCTGAAAACCCCGCAATACTTTTGCATGGTGTTACGAATGTCGTTGGCGACATCTTGAACCTTTTCACCCTGCGTTGAAGACTCAAGCTTTGCCAACCTCTCGAGTGAAAGATCGGCCCCGTTCTCGGGTAAGGTTCGGTGAGAGGCCGCCTGAAGGTTCTGCTCCACAATAAAGTTACCTGCGGCACGCCCGAAGACGACTAGGTCAAGTAGGGAATTGGTGCCTAATCGGTTTGCGCCATGCACCGAGACGCAAGCGCATTCGCCGATTGCGTAAAGGCCTTCAACAACGGTGTTGGGGTTGCCGTTTTTCGGGGCAACAACCTGGCCGTGAATATTGGTAGGGATACCGCCCATTTGATAGTGAATGGTTGGAACCACAGGGATGGGCTCTTTAATGGGGTCGACGTTGGCAAACTTAATGGCAATTTCCCGAATCGAGGGAAGCTTCTTAAGAATCTTCTCGGCCCCAAGATGGTCGAGTTTTAAAAGGACATGGTCTTTGTTGGGTCCGCAGCCACGACCCTCCTTAATTTCTTGGTCCATCGATCGCGAGACGAAGTCACGTGGGGCAAGATCTTTTAACGTGGGTGCATAGCGTTCCATGAAGCGCTCACCGTTGCAGTTCAAAAGAATGCCGCCCTCGCCGCGCACGCCTTCGGTGACCAGAACGCCCGCGCCGGCAACACCAGTAGGGTGAAACTGCCAGAACTCCATGTCTTCAAGCGGCAAACCTGCGCGAGCTGCCATGCCCATGCCGTCTCCGGTATTAATGAAGGCATTGGTGGAGGCGGCCCAGATTCGGCCAGCACCCCCCGTTGCGAATACGGTGGCCTTGGCCTCTAGAACCATCACTTTGCCCGATTCCATCTCAAGGGCAACGACGCCTACGCAGGCACCGTCGGCATCGCGAATGATGTCAAGCGCCATCCATTCCACAAAAAACTGGGTGCGTGCACGAACGTTGCGCTGGTACAGGGTATGCAAAAGCGCATGGCCTGTTCGGTCAGCAGCAGCGCACGCCCTTTGAATAGGCTTCTCACCGAGGTTTGCGGTATGGCCGCCGAAAGGACGCTGGTAAATTGTGCCATCAGGGTTACGGTCGAAAGGCATACCAAAGTGTTCGAGCTCGTAAACAACCTTGGGCGCTTCTTTACACATGAACTCAATGGCATCCTGGTCACCCAGGTAGTCGGACCCTTTAATGGTGTCGAACATATGCCAGTACCAGTTATCTTCGCTCATATTGCCAAGTGAGGCTCCAATGCCGCCTTGAGCCGCAACAGTGTGAGACCTTGTTGGAAAAACTTTTGACAAAACGGCAACGTTCATTCCTGCCTCGGCGAGCTGCAAGGAACAACGCATGCCAGAGCCTCCTGCGCCGACAATAACGGCATCGAATCTTCGGCGAGGAAGATGCCGTGTCTGGTTAAGCTGTAACTCGGCCATGATTAAACACACCCCCTAAAACAGAAATCTGTAAGAACACACTATTGAGACAACAAACAAGCAAAAACGCGTCAAAAGGAAGCAGGGCCTACACCCGCCAGACAACCTCAACGGCCCAGACGAAACTTCCAAGCAACCAGAGAATGGTGAAAACCTGTAAGGCAAGACGAATGGCCAAAGGCTTGACGTAATCCATCCAGATGTCGCGTACGCCCACCCAGGCGTGGTAAATGAATGCAAGGAAGGCAATTAAGGTAAAGACCTTCATCCAGGTTTGTGCGAAGAGCGCTGCCCAGCCGTAGTAGCCTGGCTCGGAAGCGGTAACCCCTGCTACTAACAAAATAAGGCTGTAACTGGCCAGAACAATGGCTGTCACCCGTTGAGAAAGCCAGTCGCGAAGACCATAATGCGCTCCGACAACCAGGCGTTTTTGTCCGATGTTTGACGTTGCCATGGTTAGATCACTCCGAAAATTGCAAGAAAAGCAATGAGGCTTGATATCAGGCTAAGCACCATGAAAACGATGGCCATCTTAGGGCTGGCCTCCCGGCTAATACCAATGTGTACGTCGTTGACCAGGTGGCGAATGCCGCCCCAAAAATGATGAATGAATGCCCAGGCCAGCACAAAGAGAATTACTTTGGCAGGTACCGAATCGACGAAACTCAAAAGCTCGGCATAACTCAGTTCGGAGGTGAGGCTTTTATCGAGCAGCCAGACAATAAGAGGTAGGAGCAAAAACATAATGGCACCACTAATGCGGTGCAGTATTGACATGATTCCGGCAAGCGGTAGCCGGTAGCCAACAATCTGAGTGATGTGGATGTTCCGAAACTCCGGCCGTTTTTTTGCAATGGTTTCCGGCATAGCCCCCTCGGTAAAAATCTGCAAAATCAACGCCCTAGAATGCACATCGCCTAGGTTCCGCCGTTTGCTTGGTTTGTATTCTTAAGACTCCCTGAACGGTATTATAAAGTTCTAGTTTTGACACCGCTTAGGGTCAACCCTAAACTGCACCAAATTAAAATCAAGGAGAGCTGTTCGTCATGTCAATTCAATCCCCTGTTCGTGTCTCGGTAACTGGCGCGGCTGGCCAAATCGGCTACAGCCTTCTTTTCCGCATTGCCAGTGGTGAGATGCTTGGTAAAGACCAGCCAGTCATTTTGCAACTTCTTGAAATTCCTGACGAAAAAGCGCAAAAGGCACTCAAGGGTGTGATGATGGAGCTTGACGACTGTGCCTTCCCGCTTTTAGCCGGCATGTCGGCTCATTCCGACCCCTTAACGGCCTTCAAGGACACCGATATTGCGCTACTGGTAGGCGCGCGCCCCCGTGGGCCCGGCATGGAGCGCAAAGATCTTCTGTCAGCAAATGCCCAAATTTTTACCGCCCAAGGCAAGGCACTTGACCAGGTGGCTTCCCGACAAGTGAAGGTTCTGGTCGTGGGCAATCCGGCGAATACCAACGCTTACATTGCCATGAAGTCTGCCCCGAGCCTGCCTCGAGAACGTTTCACAGCCATGCTTCGTTTGGACCACAACCGTGCTGCCTCTCAAATTGCAGCTAAAACCGGTACGCAGGTCAAGGACATTGAGAAGCTCTGTGTATGGGGCAATCATTCTCCCACCATGTATGCGGACTATCGTTTTGCCAGCGTGAACGGCAAGCTGGTGAAAGATCTTATCAACGATCAAGAATGGAATGCCAATACTTTCCTTCCCACCGTTGGTAAGCGGGGCGCTGCCATTATTGAAGCGCGGGGTTTATCATCCGCCGCTTCTGCAGCCAACGCAGCCATTGACCACGTGCGCGACTGGGTTCTGGGAACCAACGGGAATTGGGTGACGATGGGTATTGCGTCCAACGGCGAATACGACATTCCTAAAGATGTCATTTACGGTTTTCCCTGCACCTGTGCCAACGGCAAATACGAAATGGTTCAGGGTCTTGAGATTGATACCTTCTCGCGCGAGCGCATGAACCTTACGCTTCAGGAGCTGCTTGAAGAGCAGAACGGTGTCAAGCACCTTCTGAGCTAAGGGTTGTGACTATGCCTCTTCATCCGCGAGAGGTGTTGCGATCGACGGGGACTGACGATCATTGGCTCGTACCCAATTGCGAGCACTATGCAGGCAGTCCACGAAAGCTGCAAAAAGCGCTCGACCTGCAGGCAGCCCGGGGCTTTGATTTTGATGTCACGGTCGACCTGGAAGACGGCGCGCCCGCGGGAGCCGAATCGCAGGCGGTTCGTGAGTTGGTGGCGCTTGTCAACGAGCATCCATCGTTTCAGCGGGGGCAGATGCACCGCCTTGGCTGTCGTGTCCACCCTTACGATCATGGCTCGTTTAAAGACGATCTTGATTGTTTAGCATTTGATCTCAACGCAAAGTTAGCCTATCTCACCCTGCCGAAAGCAGACAGCGTTGAACAGGCAAAGGTAGCCGTGCAGACTGCTGCTCAGGTT
Source organism: Bordetella sp. (assembly GCA_038111655.1). Taxonomy (GTDB): domain Bacteria; phylum Pseudomonadota; class Gammaproteobacteria; order Burkholderiales; family Burkholderiaceae_A; genus Hahnella. Next base: position 24,390 of record JAYNLI010000013.1, on the reverse strand, counting down.
TTTAGCGCAGCGAAAAAACCTCTTCCAGCCATACAAATTCTTGCTGAAACCCATGGGTCGGTGCGGGACGTTTTTGCGATTGCGGCTCTACCCGAGGTTCGATTTCTATCGTTTGGCCAGATGGACTTCACCAGTGCCCATGGTGGTGCCATACCTGCAAGTTGCATGAAAAGTCCTGGGCAGTTTGAGCATCCCTTGTTGCGACGTGCAAAGGTTGAAATTGCTGCCGCCTGCCATGCCTTCGGAAAAATTCCGACGCACAACCCAACGGTGGATTACAACAACATCGCCCAGACACAGCAGGATGCAGAGCAGGCCCGTTGGCTTGGCTTTGGTCGCATGTGGAGTATTCACCCCGATCAAATTGGTCCCATTCTTAAAGCCTTCGCGCCCGAGGAAGAAGAATTGGCTAAAGCCACTGCTATTTTGCTTGCAGCGCAGGCGGCCGACTGGGGTCCGATAGCCTTTGAATCCGAGCTTCACGATAGAGCCAGTTACAGGTACTTTTGGAGCTTGTTGCTGAAGGCCGATGCCATGCATCTTGATATTCCCGAGGAGGCGCGGGCAGCTTACTTCTCACCTTAATTTATTTTTCTTATTCTTTTCTTTTGGGGGGCCTTTCAATGTCACATAACCTGCACAACACACTTAAAACGTTTAACACCAGCAAGGGGAAAGCGCTTTCGTATTACAGTCTGCCCGCCCTTGAGGCTTCGGGCATTGGCCCCATCTCTCGTCTGCCTGTTTCTATTCGAATTGTTCTTGAGTCGGTCTTGCGTAACTGCGATGGCAAGAAAGTGACCGAGGAGCATGTGCGTCAACTGGCAAACTGGGCGCCGACAGCCGACCGCGTTGATGAGATTCCCTTTGTGCTTGCGCGAGTTGTGCTGCAAGACTTCACAGGTGTTCCTCTACTTGCCGACTTGGCCGCGATGCGTAACGTTGCCAACGATCTTGGTAAAGACCCCAAACGTATTGAGCCCTTGGTACCCGTCGACCTGGTTGTGGACCACTCGGTGATGATTGATCACTTCGGGCAAAAAGATTCGCTTGACCTCAACATGAAGCTTGAGTTCCAGCGTAACGAGGAGCGCTATCAGTTCATGAAGTGGGGCATGCAGGCCTTCGATACGTTTAACGTTGTACCCCCAGGCATTGGCATTGTTCACCAGGTGAACCTGGAGTACTTGGCGCGCGGTATCCATCTGCGCAATGGCGTTTGCTTTCCCGATACATTGGTGGGCACCGATAGCCACACCACCATGATTAACGGGATTGGTGTCGTGGGCTGGGGTGTGGGTGGCATTGAAGCCGAAGCCGCCATGTTGGGCCAGCCCCTTTATTTCTTAACGCCCGATGTTATTGGAGTAAACCTTACAGGCCGCCTGCCTGAGGGAACAACGGCAACCGACCTTGTTTTAACCATTACCGAGATGCTTCGACGCGAGAAGGTTGTTGGCAAATTTGTTGAATTCTTTGGTGAAGGGACTGCAAGTCTTGCCCTGCCCGACCGGGCCACCATTGCGAACATGGCGCCCGAGTACGGCGCTACCATGGGCTTCTTCCCCGTTGATGAAACAACCGTTGATTTTATGAAGGCCACCGGTCGCTCAGGCGAGGAAGTTGACGCCTTTGAAGCCTACTTCAAGGCCCAGGGTTTATTTGGAATGCCTAAGGCTGGTGATATCAACTACACCAAAGTCGTGTCACTCGACCTTTCTACCATTCGTCCATCGTTGGCAGGCCCCAAGCGTCCCCAAGATCGAATTGAACTAAATGCAATGAAGTCTTCCTTTGCAGAGTTGTTTAGCAAACCCGTTGCCGAAAACGGCTTTGCAAAGCCAGCCGCAGACCTTGGCAAACGAGTGAAGGCCGGTTCCACCGACATTGGGCATGGCGATGTCCTTATTGCTGCCATTACGTCATGCACGAACACATCCAATCCGGGTGTCCTGCTTGCGGCAGGCATTCTTGCAAAAAAGGCAGTCGAGAAGGGTCTTACTGTTCATTCGCGAATCAAAACCTCGCTCGCACCTGGAAGCCGCGTTGTTACCGATTACCTTACCAAGGCGGGGCTGCTTCCTTACCTTGAGAAGTTGGGCTTTAACGTGGCAGCTTATGGCTGCACAACCTGCATCGGCAATGCCGGCGATCTTCCTGCCGAATTTAATGAAGGCATTGTGAATAACGATTTAGTTTGTGCTGCTGTTTTGTCGGGTAACCGGAATTTTGAAGCACGTATTCATCCCAATTTGCGCGCTAACTTCTTGGCTTCACCTCCCCTTGTCGTGGCTTATGCCATTGCAGGCAGCGTTCAGGTTGATCTTGGCACCGAGCCCTTGGGTCAGGGCACAGACGGCCCTGTCTATTTGAAAGACATCTGGCCAACGAGCCAAGAAGTCGCCGCCGTCATGGGTTATGCACGCGATCCTGAAACCTTCCGTACGCTTTACGGTGATCTTACGAAGGACCACCATCTCTGGAACAACATTAAGGGAACCACTGGGCAGGTCTACGACTGGCCCAAGTCTACCTACATTGCCCGCCCGCCTTTCTTCGATGGCTTTTCGATGTCGCCCTCCGCAACGACAAGCATTAAAGGCGCTCGGGCGCTTGCCATTCTTGGCGACTCGGTAACCACCGACCATATCTCGCCGGCGGGTTCCATTAAGGAAGCCTCGCCCGGGGGACGCTACCTTACGGAAAACGGTGTGGTGAAGGCAGACTTCAACAGCTATGGTTCGCGACGCGGCAACCACGACGTCATGATGCGGGGTACCTTTGCGAATGTACGTATTAAAAACCTTATGCTGCCTGTCAACGCCGATGGCAGTCGTGAGGAGGGTGGCCTGACCCTCATGCAGCCCAGTGGAGAAAAGACCTTTATTTATGATGCAGCCATGGCCTACCAGGCTCAAGGCATCTCAACGATTGTTTTTGGGGGCGAGGAATACGGTACGGGCTCGTCTCGGGATTGGGCCGCAAAAGGTACGCAACTTCTTGGTGTTCGGGCCGTAGTTGCACGTTCATTTGAGCGTATTCACCGTTCTAACCTCGTAGGAATGGGCGTGCTTCCGCTTCAGTTCAAAGGCGGTGACTCTGCACAAAGCCTTGGCCTTGATGGTACGGAAACCTTCGACCTTGATATTCCTGCTAACCTAGCACCACAACAAGATCTTGAACTCTCGGTCACCCGCAAAAATGGCGAGCAGTTCAAGGTCACGCTGTTGTGCCGTATCGATACACCCATCGAAGTCGATTATTGCCGACACGGTGGCATTCTTCCTTATGTCCTGCGTGAGCTAATGGCTGCATGAAAACCTCTCCTTCATCCCGACGCGGCAGAGCCTCACGCGAGGCTGATAGCCTTATTCAGCTCTCCGAGGGTCTTGCCCAGTCGGGAAGCCGCGCTGAGGATAGGTTCTGGGAGACCCGGCTCGATAGCGAGATTGATGCACTTCTTGCCAACGGTGACGAGGGCTCATTAAACGCAGCACTTGACCGGCTTGCCGATCGGGAGTCTCGTGCTTACGAAGAGCTCGCCGATGCCATTGAGGGGCGCGTCGAATCGTCCGAAGTTCAGACCAACGAGGGCTCAAGAGATCTCTTGCTTTTTGCAGCGCCTGTATTGGCCTGGTCGCGCATGCCTTTACCAACCCGACTTCTAAGTGAGCCTGTTATTCAGGCCTTGAAAAAGTCTCTTGCTGATGAGGTCTTCTGCGAGGGTGTCGACCTTGCCGTTGCAAACTACTTTTTCTCGCCAGACCAACTGCCTTCAAGCTTTGGTGAAACAGCGGAATTACGCGATCAATTGGCTAAGGCTCTGCCCTTGGGTGTCTTCGAGGTCAACCCACAGTCGCTCGGAGAGACCGCCCAGTTTCTTGCCGATCAGAGGTACTTGCTTGGGGTTGCAAGCGTTAAAAAAGGCGACCCGCTATTCGTTTGGCAAGAAGGCATGTTGAGTCGAGACGATGTGCTTGCTGCCTGGCGTAGGTCAGCCAACGAAAGCATGACGCACCTGCTGCCCGCCTGTGGCTTTGAACCCATGCTTCCGCGTGCCTACTATGTTGCTTGTCGAGATGCCGACCGAGCTGCCCGGCCCTTTTCAGTGACAGCCTCTGTTGCCTTCTTATCGACAAGTCTTGGCATTGCACCCAATATGCTTATTGCGGTTATTGCTGGCTGCTACAACCGGCAGCTCGAGGAATACCGTATTGGCTTTATGAGCCATAGCGACGAAGAAGTGATTCATGGGGTGGTCTGGCCCTTACTTGGACCCGAAGATGAGATGAGCGATGTGGTCGAAGAGATTGAAGCCATTCTCAAGGATGCCGGTGTTCAAAAAATAGAGTTGCTGCGCCAGCGCATGCCCATGGAATACTGCGAAGACTGCGGCGCACCCTTGTATCCGAACCTTGAGGGTGAGATGGTTCATGCGGAGCTGCCGGACGATGGTGAGTCGCCCACGCAGCACTTGCATTAATTCACTTGACATCAGTATTGACTAGACGTGGCCACATTAGGGCTAGGGTTAAACGCAGCCACTCGCGCTGCGCTTTGAAGCAAGAAGCTGCTTATTGATTTTTGAAGGCTGGCTTACGCTTTTCAACAAAGGCAGCCATGCCCTCTTTCTGGTCCTCAAGCGAGAAGACAGAATGAAACATTCGGCGCTCAAATTGAACACCCTGACTCAGGCTTGATTCGAAGGACTGATTCACCGATTCCTTCACCATCATTAAAACAGGCAAAGAAAATTCGGCCATGGTTGCTGCCGCCTTTAGTGTTTCGGCGAGCAGTTGATCGGCGGGGAAGACCCGCGCAACCAGACCTGCGCGCTCTGCCTCTTGAGCGTCCATCATACGCCCGGTCAGGCAGAGGTCCATGGCCTTTGCCTTGCCAACTGCGCGCGGAAGTCGCTGAGTGCCACCAGCACCTGGAAGAATACCCAACTTAATTTCAGGCTGACCAAACTTAGCGGTGTCTGAGGCATAAATCACGTCGCACATCATGGCAACCTCGCAGCCTCCACCCAGTGCAAAACCTGATACCGCAGCAATAACGGGTTTACGAGCCGATCCAATGGATTCCCAGTTGCGGGTAATGAAGTTGGACTTGTAGTTCTGCGCATAACTAAAGTCCTTCATGTAGGCGATGTCGGCTCCGGCCGCAAAAGTCTTCTCGTTACCTGTAAGTACCATGCACGCAATGCTATCGTCGGCCTCAAATCGTTCAATGGCCTTCGAAATGCCGTCCATAACATCGTTATTGAGTGCGTTAAGCGCCTCGGGTCTGTTAATAGTAATGAGGCCAACCTTACCGTGGACCTCTGTTAGCACGACGTCTGCCATTACTTGACTCCTAAATTATTGACGGTGAGTTGACCAGAGTATTCAGCTTTACTCGTTCAAAATCTGTTAGAACACGGCTGATGCCTTTCAGAGTGCCCATCAACCAATGACTCGCGAAGTGCATTGGCATAACCAGAGTCAGAGACTGCATCCTGTGGCGTTTAATTTTCGCTGAAACGCACAACAAATTAGCGGGTGCATTACTCCTATGTTTTTGTAATGGTATTGAGCTTAGCACCTTTTTTCTCAGGCCAAATTCTATTAGTTTTTTTACTCATGATTCTGATATCGAAACCATCAGATAAGCCATGATCAGGAACTGGAGATAGACGAATTGAATTCTAAGTCACGCTTTTTATATTATGTAACCGACTTCATTGCGCCAGTCTGAGTTAATCTCATATTCCTTAGTTTAGTGTTGAATAAATACTGATTCTGACGTAAGAGACTATCCCGCGAATTTGGGTTCAGGAAGTCCTCGAACGCCAAGACCTGATACCTTAAAAAGTGAACCGGCTAGATATTGGGGTTTAACCTCTTTTGTAAAATGATCGTGAATTGCAGGATGGTCCACACGTCCCATCGACGTTACATATAGCTCATCAAGCTTTTCCCCACCAAACATGACGCTAGTAACATTTCGAACTGGCATGCCAATCCTTCTATCTTCACTGCCATCGGGAGCATATCGCACAAGCTCTCCAGTTATAAGTTCGGCGTTCCAAAGAAAGCCTTCCTCGTCAATAGTCGAACCGTCAGCAAATCCAGGCTTACCTTTCGAATTTATTAGAACGCTTTTATTTGAAAGTGTGCCCGAATCAATGTCATAGTCCCATGCCCAGTACTCTTGTTGAAACGTGTCAGCGAGATAAAAACGCCTGTTGTCCGGGCTCCAACAAGGCCCATTACTACAAATTATTCCTCGGTATGCAAGACTAACAGAGAGATCGACGTCAAGCTTCCAGAGGCCGCAGATGGGAAGCTCCTCTTTATCGTCCATTCCCCCAGCAAAGAACCTTCCTCGACGATCACATTTTCCATCGTTAAGACGAGTGCGCGGTTCGTCTTCATCTACCTTTTTTATAGGCTCGAGTTCAACGCTATTAAAGTCATAAAAATAAAAGCCGTCATCTAGTGCGAGAACAGCACCACCACCTTGACGGAGTGCCATTGCGCCGATATCTCGATTAATGTTCCAATTTTGTATCTTAGCGGATGCTGGATCATATCGCCAGATTGTTGGCTTATTTTTTCTTCTGCCTGTTCCATCAACCCAAAATAACGCGTTGTTGTCAGCATCCCAAACAGGACCTTCTCCCAAGTAATTCTCACAGTGAATCAGACACTCAATTTTAAGCATTGTAGGTTCGCCAAGTGTAAGCCAATACTTTAGACTGGGGGCGTAATCTCCAGTCTTCCTCCTACAAAGCTTAAAGTAATTCTCGTCAAGTAACCACTCCTGGGCCTACCAAACACAATGACCCATTAGGGATCTGATAAAGTTTGAAGCGTTATGAGTGACCTCTCTAGGCTATGGACTGAGCGACTTCCCAGACTTTTAGCTGCGGGCGCGGACTTTTACGACATTCAGACCATTCGGCAGTCGATCGACTCGATTGACCAGTGGCCAGATGCTTGGGAAAACCTCGCCATGGCGCATCATAAACGAGCACAGGAGCACGTTCGGGTGAGTGAGTGGGTGAGTGCCGGCGAAGCTTATAGCCGAGCCTGCCTCTATTTACATTTTGGGCAGTTTGTCTATTTTAAGAATTTAACTCGTAAGCATCGCCTCCAGCGCCTACAGAACGAAGTCTATGACAAGGCCTTGCCCTATCTCGCCGTAGAAGCCGAACGTCTTAAGATTTCAATGGGTAAATCGTTTATTGGAGCGATATTAAAAATCCCGGCATGCGCCTCATCTCCGCCCTGCGTCATTCTAATTCCCGGGGCGGACTCGACCAAAGAAGAGTTCCAAAATCTGGAGGCTGTTTTTCATCGTCGGGGGCTTTCAACTTGCAGCATTGATGGGCCTGGTCAAGGACTTACGTGGTTTGATGAAAAGCTGTGCTACGACTACGAAAGGCCTGTCGGTTATGTTATAGACACGCTCTCATTGAGAAGCGACATTGATACAGATCGTATTGGTCTATGGGGCCGAAGCTATGGTGCTTATGCATGCCTGCGCGCAGCCTCTGACCGTCGTGTATCTGCCGCTGTATCAATTGGGGGATTTTATGACCTAAGCAGGGTATGGCCGAATATGCCTGAATCAACAAAAGAATCCCTCACATATGCCATGGGTGTTGAGTCGACAAGTAAGTTCCTTGACTCGATGCTGCCTCACTACACACTCGCCGGGCATTTAAGCAACATTCGATGTCCGGTTCTTATCGTGCATAGCGGTAAAGATGAGGTCTGCCCGATCGAAGACAGTCATCGAATGATGGCCGATCTAAAGAATCCAAGTTCAAGATTGGAATTGTTTGAGGAAGGTAATCACGTCTGCGATAACATCTCGCATATCGTCAGGCCACTTATGGCAGATTGGCTACGTCATAGTCTTAACCGAGATTAAGAAAAGCCCACCGACCTCCGGGTGTGATCATGATCTGGGGAGGTTAGAAGTTCGATAAGAGCCCGGGCCTCTCTCTTATGTTGCGAGTCCTTGTGTATGCCTACTGAGTAGATTGTTGTGAGATCCAGTCCTTCAGGTAGGGCCCCGACCCAGCGCACTCCAGGCGTATTTAAAATTTCTGTGACCTGCGTGCAACCCAAAGCTGTTTGTATTTTCTGTCTGGCCATCTCTGCCATTGCCGTTTGGCCATTAGGGAAAATACACAAGTTCCTCTCGACCCGATTAAAAATCTCAAGCTTTTCGAGCACGCTCTGAAAATGAATACCAGCGGTTGCTTTCTTTGTATCTGCCGTGTAAATCGCCTTAGATTCTAAAAGTGCAGTACGCACCTCGTCGAGACTCCCTAGTCTAGGCGGCAGATGGCCCTCTGGCACTGCAAATCCCGTAATCACACGCCCAACATCACAGCAGGTGTCAGAAAGTAATAAAGCGCGCTCCTTAAGATCTGAAATAAGTTTATGGCTAAGCACGACCAAATCAACCGACTCTCCAGCAATGACCCGGTCAAACATTCCTCCGACGGCACCGAAATCGCCATCGATTTCAAAAGAAGTGTGATTCTTGAATTCCTTCCTCAAGGCATTCACAAGCCCGTTAGCCGCGCCCCCGCTTAGTATTTTGAGACTTGTTGCCATGTTTATCTTTCTCCGGTCTTAAGAGGATGGAACTGCTCGTCGCTCAGCGTAGCATTCATAATCGCTTCAGTAGTTATTGGAAGATCTCGAACGTGCCTACCCATGACGCTGAAGACGGTGTTGCCTATTGCTGCTACGGTTGGTCCTTGAGCGGCCTCCGCGCATCCTAGGGGCGGTAGCCCAGAATGTTGAATAAGATCGACAGAAATAGGTGGCACCTGACTAAACTTTAATATCGGGTAATCGATCCACGACTCGCTTTGAACCTTAGGCCCATCGAATCGAATTGACTCCATTGTTCCCCAGCTAATAGCCTGAACAATGCCGCCTTCCGTCTGGTTGATAATGGCATCCGGGTTGATTGCCTCACCCGCGTCAATGACTGCAATAACATTTGTAATTGTCATTGCTTCTTCAAAAAACGCCTCCACCACCACAGCGCAGTATGCAGCAACGTTTTTATATTTTGCGAAACCTAATCCCCATCCTCGACTGGAGGTTGTCTCAAGTACACCCGCCTGATGAGAAAGCTGCCTCGCACGCTCGAGAACAACGCGTGCCCTTTCATCAGAGAGATGCCGCAAGCGGTAAGAAAAAGGATCGTCATTGATTTGACTGGCGAGGCGATCCATCAACGTCTCAAGGCCGTACACATTCGCGAAAGCCCCAAGGCTTCGCATCGAAGATGTTCGATAAGGAATCTCATGAACAATTCGTTTACGTACTCGGAGGTTGGGAATTTCGTAAAGCGGGACTGCATTTCTATCGGCACCTCCCCCCATCTCTAAAGGTATATCGTTTGACCGACTTGGGGGATGTCCAGGATTTAAAAAGGCAGCATTGCGAAGATTGGGTGAGCCACTCCTGCCTGGTCGATTGCCATGAGATGCGCTGTTCACGAGTACATCAAGACCCAAAATGGTCCCATCTTCTGAAGTAGTGGCCTCAAACTCACTCACCATACCTGGACCAAGCGGCGAACTCTTAAATTCATCAGCTCGGCTCCAAATTACCTTCACCGGAGTGTCCGGGAACGAATGAGCTAAGAAGGCGGCATCCATGGCCGCATCGTCGGCCCCATTATGTCCATAACATCCTGCACCTGAAACATGTTGAACAGTGACGTCCTCCTTTGGCATGTCGAGCACAGTTGCGATTGCATCTCGAAGAGGGAACGGTCCTTGAGCATGAGACCAGACCTTTAAGGTATTGCCTTGACAGAGCGATACTGCTGCCGAGGGTCCTATGGAGCCATGGCTAAGGAACGGCTTAGAAATTTGATGGGAAAGCTTCTTCCCCAAGACCTCCTGAAGCGAGCCCCTCTCGAAAACTGGTGAAATCGACTCGTTCGAATTCCGGATAAAACGAATGGGATCACGGTCATGGTTAAATTCAGGTACCTGCCACTTCGCATTTCGAGTGGCCCAGTCAATTGCGAGATTCACAGCATACTGAGAAGTTCCAAGTACACCCACGATGTCACCGTTTTGAGCAACTTTCAGAACCCCAGGCCGCGCTGCCAGTGCGTCAATATCAATCGACAAAAGCCTAGCGCCGTAACAGGGCGGATGAAGAATGCGCCCATACTGAAGACTGGGTAGGAGCATATCGTGGACGAAAGGCGTACCAATGACACGATCTGGGAAATCTGGTCTTGGTACAGATTGCCCCACCAGACGGCGCTCGTCCGCGGCTTTCGGACTTGCGTGATCAAGCACCAAACTTTCCCAATTAATCTTCGGAATCAACTGGCCAAAGGGAAGTTGACAGCCAGTTGTAACATGGACAATATTAAAATTCTTAAGTTCAAGCTCAGTAACGTCGCATCCAAGGGTATGGCTTGCCTGCTGAAGTAAAAGTCGGCAAGCCGCCGAGGAGGCCAAACGAATTGCCATTCCCCCCTGGGAGATTGATAAGCTGCCCGACGTAAAGCCTTCATTCGGAGCGCGGGAGGTATCGACGGCAAGTGCTTGCACCTTATCGATGGGGAGATTAAGCTCGTCGGCTGCGATCTGGGCAAGCCCCGTCAGATTACCCTGACCAAGTTCGACCCGTCCCGTTAAAACATGCAGCTTATTGTCCGATGAGAAGGCTAGCCAGTCACAAACCCTCGGTGCACTATTCAAAGGGGTCGGTATGGTCATCGGGTAAGATCCAAATGCTCGAAAAAAGTTTTTACAACGCGCAGAATACGAGGATGAGCACCACAACGGCAGAGATGCTGATCCAATTCGGAGAGAACGCGTTCGCGGTCAGGCAGAGGCTGTTCACGCCTTAGAGATTCGATTCTTATGGCTATCCCCGATAAGCAATAACCGCATTGACCTGCCTGCTCTTGAATGAATGCCCTTAGAACCGGATGGACATCCTTGCCCCCGTCGGTCTTAAATATCTCTGAAGTTTCTACCTTTTTTCCTGCCAAGAACGACACTGGGAAATCGCAGGATGCCATGGCCCTGTCGTCGACCAAAATCGCACATGCTCCACAAGAACCCGACCCACAGCCGTATCGAGTTTCGCGCAATCCAAGCTGATCACGGATAAAAAATAAGGCTGGAACATCTTTATGTTCCGGGCTAATGTCGATAGGATTATCGTTTAAAGTAAATCGTAATGTTTCTTCCATTGGCACTACACACCTCTTCACAATTCCGAATTACTTTCTCTATTCAGAAGTAAATCGATACCCGTCTTAACTGTCTATTTGAGGATGACCGAGACTTCTTCTAACCGATTACTAGGGAAGTCTCTAGTATAAAAATTTTCCTGATCAGTTGATTATCACACGGATGTGTAAGAAAACATCCACTCGTTCAAAAAAATCAAGGAGGTCTTAATGCCCGTAGTAACTCTGAAAAAAAGCCGCCTCTTGCCAGCATTTGTTTTCTCTTTTGCTCTCGGGATCGGCGTGCAGTCAACATCCCACGCGGAGGTGAAGCTTTCGACTCTCACAGCACTACCGACCAAACACACTCTTGCCCAGAGTTACATCAAGCATTTTATTGAGCCCTTGAATGCTCAGGGTAAAGGGATTGTGCAAATTAATCTTCTTGGAGGGCCAGAGGTTACTCCCGCTAAGAGAGCACCTCAGGCGATGCAACGAGGAGTAGTTGATATCCTATGGATTCCAGCAGCTTATGTCGCTGGCCTGGTTCCTGAAGCCCAGGCCATGATGCTGCAGACAGTTGGTATTGAGAAATTACGCACTGGGCAGGGTTTTTCTACATTTGAGAAAGTTTTCTCTAACCGCCTAGCTGCGCAACTACTAGCATGGTCAGAGACAGGACCGGGATCAGGCTATTACCTTTACACCAAAAAAGAGCCAAAGATGAAGGATGGAATGGTAGACCTGAGCGGCCTCACTATGCGAACAACCGGTGCCTACAAACCTATTCAAGAGGCGTTGAATGCTACAACAGTTGCTATTCCTTCGGGTGACGTCCCTACTGGGCTCGAGCGAGGCGTCATTCATGGCTTTGGATGGCCAACCGTTGGATTAGGTTCAATTGGGTTGGCGCCGCTGATTGAGTACCGTATTGAGCCTAAGTTTTATAATCTGGCCAACGTGGTTCTAATTTCCAATGAGAAATGGGGGTCCCTGTCCGCTGAGGCACGCA
>JAYNLI010000013.1:0-12145 GCA_038111655.1 Bordetella sp. | reverse complement strand
CACGCAAACTCATTGAGAAGGTTGCGAAGGAATATGAACTTGCATCGGTTAAAGAGATGATCGTTCAAAACAAGGCGGATATTGAGGTCGCCACAAAAGCAGGCGTCAAACCAGTCACCTTATCTGGCGACAAGGGCAAGCAATACTTAAAAATTGCTGAGGATGCTATGTGGGACGTAGTCGCGAAGAAGGTAGACCCCGCAGAGGCTAAACGTTTACGGGGAATAATCACGCAATAATTCGTACCGTAAACTGAAATCCGCACTGAAAAATGCCTGACGACCGCACCTTTTTAACTAAATGGAGTTCGGTCCAGGCATTTTTTGTGAATTCGTTTATCTCGATCGCAGGCCTATTAATTCTCTTTGGAATTGGCCTTGTAGTTGTTGATGTGTGTATTAGGGCACTAGGTTTTAAGCCACCAGGCTTCACCATTGCGATTGTGGAATACATTCTTTTGTACTTCGTACTGCTTTCGTCTCCCTATCTCGTGAGGTCGAAGGGTCATGTTCTCACCGATGTGCTGGTGCAAAAGTTATCTGGAGCACCACGGCTATGGGTGGAAAAACTGGTGTACTTCATTTGTATTTCGGTGTCGATTGTATTTGCAGTGGTAGGGGGTCTGCTTTTTATTGAGGCAATCCAGCTCGGATACATGGATGAGCGCTCAATCGATATTCCCTATTGGATACTTTATGCCCTGTTCCCGCCCTGCTTTTTTCTCATTGCCCTTGAGTTTGTTAGATTTTTAGTTGGCGCAGACTCCCTATTTTCTAAACGCGAAAAAACGGACGTAGTTTAGTATGGAGTGGTATTACGCCCTTGCCCTCCTGCTAGGGAGCGTCATTACCATGATGCTCATCGGCGTACCGGTAGCTTTTGCCTTCATGGCAAGCAATCTTTTAGGGGCATGGATTTTCATAGGGGGTTCGGCTTCTGTTTTACAGGTGGTCGATAACTCTACCTCTCTGATTAGTCGTTTCCAACTTGCCCCAGTCCCTTTCTTTATCTTAATGGGGGCATTATTTTTTCACTCTGGGCTCGCCGTAAGAGCCTTCGATGCGCTTGATCAGCTACTTGGTCGTATTCCAGGAAGATTGTGTTACCTAACTGTGGCGGGGGGTACTGCGTTCTCAACGCTAACCGGGTCGAGTATGGCCAATACAGCTATGCTAGGTTCACTGCTTGTCCCCGAGATGCGTCGTCGTGGGTATCACTGGAAGATGTCGCTTGGGCCAATCCTCGGAACTGGTGGGCTTGCGATGATTATTCCGCCGTCTACGCTAGGGGTGTTATTAGCATCTTTAGCCGAGGTAGATGTTGGTAAAGTGCTGATGGCTGGCTTACTGCCGGGCCTGCTTCTTGCTGTGTTTTATACGGCTATGATTACTCTGCAGATTTGGCGTCATCCCGAACGAACGCCGAGCTATGAAACGCCAAGCAGTTCTATCAGTCAAAAGATCTCACTGATCACCCTCAATATTTTACCGATGGGCTTGGTGGTTCTTATGGTGATCGGGCTAATCATATTTGGCATAGCTACTCCAACCGAATCAGCTGCGTTTGGGGTTCTTGGCGTTGTCATTCTTGCGACCGTGTTTCGGTCTTTATCTGTAGAAGTTATCCAAACTTCTTTAAAGTCGACTATCGCAGTCAGTGGTATGGTGTTTTTTATTATCTTGAATTCAAGTATCTTCAGCCAGCTTCTAGCTTATTCGGGGGCAAGCGCTGGGTTGCTTCAATTTGTAACCTCTTTTGATGTCTCAATTTATGTGATGCTAGCGTGCATTCTGTGTGCGCTTCTGTTTATCGGTATGTTTATGGACCCCGTCTCCATGATGCTGATAACGATTCCCATCTTTTTCCCGTTAGCGAAAGCCTTAGGTATCGATCCAATCTGGTTTAGCTTGTTCATGCTGATGGCCTTAGAAATGAGTCAGACCACCCCGCCCTTTGGCCTCCTTCTTTTTGTCATGCTAGGTGTGGCGCCCAAAGGAACCACATTGAGGCAGGTCGCCGTTTCTGCAGTCCCTTTCCTAGCCTGTGATTTAGTACTAATCATTTGTATGGTTGCTTTCCCTGCCCTTGTTCTCTATCTCCCTAACCTCATGGGTTAGGTCAGCGTCTGTAGAAATAGACTCCTTGGCCTGACTAGGTCTTAACTACTCCCGAACGTTTTATGAGTATCTAAATTGATTTCTCTACAGAATGCTTTCTAACTTCTTTCTCAGAAGGAACAGCAGCTCAAACAGGATCGAATCACTTGAGACCCTGATGCTGCTTGTCCTTCCACCAATCTTCTGGGCTGGCAACGCAATTGTTGGCCGATTGATGGTTGGCGTTATCCCACCCATGGCCCTTAATTTTGGACGTTGGGCAATTGCCCTGGTAGTACTTCTGCCTTTTTGCCACCGGTATCTGCGAAGGCCAGAACTTTACCTATCCTCTTGGCCTAGGTATTTCGTGCTGGGTACCTTTGGTATCTGCGGCTACAACGCGTTCATGTACTTAGCCCTCGAGACATCGAGCCCGATTAACGTTACCCTGGTCGCATCATCTATCCCTGTTTTTATTTTGTTAGTGGGTAGAGTCTTTTACGGCGTCGCCGTGGGTTTTACTGCCCTCATCGGTGTTACTGTATCCATAATTGGAGTCCTAATTGTCATAAGCGGGGGAAGTCTCACATCTCTCATGACCCTGAGGCTAGTTCCGGGAGACCTGCTTATGGTGCTTGCCGCGCTGAGTTGGGCGATTTATAGCTGGATGCTTGTCAAGCCTGGCCGCCTAAAAGACAACGAATCGCTTAAGTCACATTGGATTTCTTTCCTCGCTATACAAATTGCCTTTGGAGCTCTGTCTGCACTTTGTTTCGCTGTTATCGAATGGGCTTATTGGCAGGATACTGAGCCTTATCAAATTCATTTAGGCCTACCACTGTTAATGGCCTTACTGTACGTTGCAATATTTCCAGGTATTGTAGCCTTCCGAGCGTGGGGCCTCGCGGTAGACCGAGTAGGTCCATCTTTCGCCGGAATTATGGTTAACCTGACTCCCATGCTCGCCGCTTTTCTCTCTTTGTTGGTTCTAGGCGAGAGCCCAGTTTGGTATCACCTTCTGGCGTTTGTCTGCATTCTTTCTGGGATTGTTATATTCCAGTCAGGGCGTCCCAGGTGATGTTTCTATTTGCGCCCTTTTATCGATTACTTGCTATTGCGGGGCTGGGCTTTACTAACACTTTCGACCTACTGAAAAATAATTCTCTTGATAAGCCGAACTCTTAATAGGAAACCAAAACATGAAAATCGTTTGTTTTAAAGAGAAGGGTAGTTCCGATCAGATAAAAGTTGGAATTCTTGAATCTCGGTCAGTGCATACGCTTGATTTAGAGAGAAAAGAAGCGCAAGCAGGGCTCTTGTCTGTTATTGACCTTCAGTCCACAGGCAAAGCGATGCCAGCCAAAAAGGAGGAACGAGCGATTGATGAGGTTGAACTACTCGCTCCAATCCCACGTCCGAGGCGCAACATTTTCTGTGTAGGTCTTAACTACAAGCCACATGCGAGGGAATTTACGAAGAGTGGGTTTGACGCTGGAAAGTCTACGGGTGGTGCTGAGTTGCCAAGTGATCCCATCATCTTCACAAAAGTACCTGAAACGGTTATTGGCCCGAACAGTCCCGTTAGACTTCCCCATCCCAAGGTCTCAACGTCTATAGACTATGAGGCGGAGCTTGCGGTAATTATTGGACAGTGTTGTAAGAATGTCTCCAAAGAGGATGCAATGGAAATGGTTTGGGGCTACACCATCGTTAATGACGTTACGGCCCGTGACTGGCAGCATCGTCACAAGCAATGGCACATGGGCAAAAGTTTTGATGATTTTTGCCCAATGGGTCCTGTAGCCGTCTCAGCAGATTCCATCAACGGACAAGACCTAGCTATTCAGTGCTGGGTTAATGGTGAATTACGTCAGGACTCGCGAACTAGTGAATTGATCTTCGATATACCGACCCTCATCTCTACTTTATCCGCAGGAATCACACTTCTACCTGGTGACATCATTGCAACAGGAACCCCCGTTGGAGTAGGCATTGGCTTCACACCGCCGAAATTTCTTGAGGCTGGAGATATTGTTAAAGTTGCTGTTGAGGGGATTGGAGAAATTGAAAATACATTTATTTATCGCTAGAACCGAAGCATTTCGCCGTACCCCAGAACGTGTCACCTGCGCCAAATCAGCTGTAACATTGGTCGGGGCGAGATGATTCGAACATCCGACCCCTTGCACCCCATGCAAGTGCGCTACCAGGCTGCGCTACGCCCCGACCGAAGTTCAAGATTGTATCAAATGCGCGTATAACAAGTGGCTAATGCGATACAACGGTTTAACCCGACGCTCCCTAGCCTTTGAGGATCTTAAGTACCTCCTCAAGCTCGAGACGCTGGCTTGTCAACAGTGCTGCTGCCGCCGTCTCATCATCACCCAGACCACCAAAGGCAGAGGCCAACCTTGACGATGTCAGCGGTACGTCAAGGCTGTTGGTGGTGGTAACGTTCTTTACCCGCGTCTCCGCAGAGGCTCCCACCGGGGTAATGGCCGAGAGCGAGTTAAGGCTTGTAACCCGGTTCAGTTCCGTGAGCCTTGAGCGAGCACCATTAATGGTGAAACCCTCCTCGTACAAAAGTTCTCGAATACGCCGAATAAGCATCACTTCGTGGTGCTGGTAGTAACGCCTGTTGCCACGCCGTTTGACCGGGCGAAGCTGTGAGAACTCCTGCTCCCAATAACGAAGGACATGCGGTTTTACATTGCAAAGGTCGCTTACTTCTCCAATGGTGAAGTAACGCTTCGATGGAATGGTGGGAAAATTAATATCTTTCACACCTAGGAGCTAGCAGCCTATTTGGAAAGGTCCTGCATCTCCTCGTCCATTGACGAAAGAGATGCCTTGGGGTCCTGCACAACGGCCTTTAACTTCTGGCTTGCATGAAAAGTAACCACGCGACGTGCTGAAATGGGAATCGCCTCGCCAGTCTTGGGGTTTCTGCCCGGTCGTGAGGGCTTGTCGCGCAACAGAAAGTTACCGAAGCCTGAGAGTTTGACCATCTCACCGCTTACAAGGCAGGTTCGAAGCTCGTCAAAAAAAACATCCACCATCTCTTTGGATTCGCGTTTATTTAACCCCACCTGATCGAAGAGAATGTCAGCCATCTCGGCCTTGGTAAGTGCAGCAGACTCTGGGCCCGAGCCAGTGGCTGAATTTGACGAAGTGGCGTTGGAACTGGTTTCAATCAACACGTCTTACGAGGCCCCTCTAAGCCGCGCCTGGCAATCTTTTGTAATTCGTTTTGTAATTTCGGCAAGCAACTTATCAACTTCCTGATCTTCAAGTGTTTTCTCAGTATCTTGAAATAAGAACCTGAAAGCAAGACTTTTTTCATCAGAATTTATGCCCTGGCCAGTATACTGATCAAATAGCGTGAAGTTTATTAGCTTATCGTATTGTTTTGATTGAATTTTTATTTTTCTTATGGTCTCTGTGATACGGCTAAGGGGAACAGATTTGGACAGAACAAAGGCAAGATCGCGCTCGACAGCGGGAAACCGCGATAGAGCTGTCACGGACGGCCAGGCGCGCCTCGAAAGTAGCTCCAGGTCAATCTCGAAGGCAAGACTACCGGGTTGAAGCTCGAGTTCTGCCAAGAGGCTGGGGTGAAGCTCACCAAACCAACCCCGACAACGATCATCCGACCCCACAAAAAGAGTAGAACGCCCAGGGTGTAAAAATCGATAGGAGAGCGTGGCTTCCGATTTGGTCAATGAACGCATGCTCATTAACGCCGGCTTGTCCAAGGAGGGCTGAACGTAGACAGCATCAAAAACGCCAAGTTGTTGAAGGTCGCCCTTGAGATCGTAGAAGTCCACGTCACGACTGGTAAGCCCCCATTGCAAGGGTGCGGCAGGACCATTCGCAAATCCAGCAACCCTTTTAGGCTGTGACACCCCGGGTACGGCAAGGCCCGTTGCAAGCTGATCGGGATCGCGTAGAAAAACTCGGCCAACCTCAAAGAGCCGGATTCGCTGCTCCTGCCGGGCCTGATTTTCAGAGGCGACACGAAGCAAGCCCGCAAGAATCGATGGACGCATGACATCGAAATGGCTTGCAATTGGGTTGAGCAGGGGCAGTAAGCTGTTGGTGTTACTGACAAACCATGCGGCAAGCTTAGAGTCTGTGAAACCATAAGTCACCACTTCTTGATAACCAAGCCCGGCCATCTGGCCTCGAATGGTGTGAAGAGACCGAGAGGTCTCTGGAGCTATGCGCGCCTGTAGAGTTGCGTCTGGCGCACGCAGCGGAATGCGGTCGAATCCAATGATGCGGGCAACTTCTTCAACAAGGTCTTCTTCACACTCAAGGTCGAACCGATCGGCTTTGGGTTGAACCTGGTAAACCGTTTCAGAGCCCTCCCCAGAGGTTTGACAGCTCAGGCCAAGCCGAGCAAAGACCGCTTCCACTTCATCCGTTGCGTAGCCCATACCCATAAGTCGCTCAAGACGATGATGCCGCAGACAAACGGGCAAACGATTGGGCGATGCAATGTGAATGTCGCTCACCGGACCCCAGTCACCACCGCAATACTGAAGAATAAGAGACGTCAGCACCTCTAGCTCTTCAGCAGTGGATTCGGCGCTAACCCCACGCTCAAAACGATACCCAGCTTCGGATGAAAACTTAAGTTTCTGACTCCTACCACGAATTGCATCGGGCCACCAGAAGGCGGCTTCAATGAGAATATTTTGAGTGGTATGACTGACGGCTGTTCGCTGACCGCCCATGATGCCCGCCAAGGCCACGGGGCCCTTAGCATCGGCTATCACTCCAAACGAGGGACCCAGCTCTGGAGAGCTTCCATTAAGAAGCTCAAACCGCTCGCCTTCTCGGGCCCATCGCACCTCAAGTTGAGCATCGTGAAGAGGGTCAATCAGGTCGAGGTCGAAGATGTGGGTAGGCCGGCCAAGAGCCAACATTACGTAGTTCGAAAGATCAACGAGAATGGAGATGGATCGCTGACCCGCTTGTTCGAGGCGTTGACGAATAAATTCGGGCGTGGATCGGCTTGCGTCAACACCCCGAATAATGCGGCTTGAAAACCTGCCGCATAGTGCAGACCCTGGTGTTTTCGCCTCGTCACGAATAACAACACGGGGCGTTTCGGCAAGCTTGGGTGTCCCTTGTAGTGCTTCACTCCTCTGCAACTCAGGCTGCTGGCAAAGAGGCTGGGCAAGTATAGCCGAGAGTTCGCGGGCAACTCCACGAACAGACAGGCAGTCGGTCCGGTTGGGCGTTAGCTTAATATCGAAAATCTTTTCATTTAGCCCCAGAGCCTCACGAAGATCTTGGCCAAGCGTTAGGTTCTCAAGAGCGTTGAGCTCAAGAATGCCCTCGCTTTCTTCTGAGAGCCCAAGCTCCTTACTCGAACAGAGCATACCCTGACTCGCCACGCCACGCATCTTGGCCACCTTGATTCGAAAGTCACCAGTAAGCACAGCACCGTCCACAGCGCAGGCCACCACGAGCCCCGCTCTTGCATTGGGCGCCCCGCAGATAATTTGCCTACAAGGCTCCCCTTCGAAAACCCGAACCTGGCAGACCTGCAGCCGATCGGCATTGGGATGGCGCTCGGCAGACTCAATGCGGGCAACTTTAACGCCAGTGAATTCTGGAGCCAAAGGCTCAAGCGATTCAACCTCAAGACCCGCCATGGTGAGTGAATCGGCGATTTGCTCGGCGGTTGCATCGGTGGGAACCCAGTGGCGAAGCCAGTTCTCAGGCACTCTCATGCGGTGTCCTTAAGTAAACTGACGCAGAAAGCGCAAATCGTTTTCGAAAAAGAGACGCAGATCATCAATGCCATACCGCAGCATTGTCAGGCGCTCTAATCCGCTTCCAAAGGCAAAGCCAATGACGTCTTGGGGATCAAAACCAAAGTTTTGAATCACTTTAGGGTGGACCTGCCCTGCCCCCGATATCTCGAGCCAACGCCCTTTTAATGGGCCGGTTGAAAATCGCATGTCCACCTCGGCCGAGGGCTCTGTGAACGGAAAAAAAGATGGACGAAAACGAATGTTGAGATCCTTTGTTTCGAAGAAGGCACATAAGAATTCAAAATACAGCCCCTTCAAGTCTGCGAAGCTTACCTGCTCACCCAGCCAGAGCCCCTCAACCTGATGAAACATTGGGGAGTGCGTGGCATCGCTGTCAACCCGGTAGGTACGCCCAGGTGCAATAACACGTAAGGGTGGTGTATGACTTTGTGCATACCGAACCTGCATAGGGCTGGTATGAGTACGCAGCAAAAGGGGCAACCCATCTGCATCCCGAAGATCCAAGTAGAAGGTGTCCTGCATGGAGCGTGCCGGGTGATTCTCTGGATTGTTTAAGGCTGTGAAATTTGTCCAGTCCGTCTCAATTTCAGGGCCGTCAGCAACATCGAAGCCCATTGACTGAAAGATGGCTTCAATACGCTGCCAAGTGGTCATTACAGGATGAAGGCTGCCCACCGACATGCCGCGGCCGGGCAAGGAAATATCGAGACAATCTTCAGCAAGCTTGGCTGCAAGTTGTTGCTGTGTGAGAAGTTCCCGACGCTGGGCAAGAAGGGCCTCAACCTGCGACTTCAGGGCGTTGATACGGGCGCCCTCTTTCTTTTTTTGCTCAGGTTCAAGCCCAGCAAGACGTCTGAGCTGCTCGGTAATGAGCCCCGACTTGCCCAAGAACTTTGCCTTGGCGTTTTCAATGGATGCTGGATCGGAGGCTGCATCGAATGCGATGCGGGCCTCTTCCACCAGCTGCTGGTCTTTACCAGTGCTGGACATTGTGAACCGAAAGTTACGCGGTCAACTTAAGCGTCTGCCTTATTGCAGAGCGTCTTTAGCCTGCTTCACGATTGCCTCGAAAGCGGCCTTATCGGTTACAGCAAGGTCTGCCAGAAGCTTTCGATCCATGGTGATCCCAGCTTTTTTAAGGCCGTTGATAAACCGGCTATAACTTAAATCGTGCTGACGGCAGGCCGCGTTAATACGAGTAATCCAAAGGGCACGGAAGACGCGCTTACGATTACGTCGGTCGCGATAAGCGTACTGGCCCGCGCGCATAACAGCCTGCTTGGCCACACGAAAGACATTGTTACGACGCCCGCGAAAGCCTTTCGCAAGGGCAAGAATTTTCTTGTGACGCGCACGCGCGGTGACTCCACGTTTAACTCGAGGCATGGTTTGTCTCCTTCACGCGTAGGGCATCATGTCACGAACCTGCTTCAGGTCGGACGGATGCACAGTAAGAGTTCCACGCAACTGCCGCTTATTTTTCGTTGTGCGCTTGGTAAGTATGTGGCGCTTCGTGGCTTGGGCACGCTTAAT
Organism: Bordetella sp.; assembly: GCA_038111655.1. Lineage (GTDB taxonomy): Bacteria > Pseudomonadota > Gammaproteobacteria > Burkholderiales > Burkholderiaceae_A > Hahnella. The sequence goes on along the minus strand of JAYNLI010000013.1, from coordinate 2,727 downwards.
CGACCCACTTCCACGAGCCATAAAGCGCTTCGCAGCCGCCTTTTTGGTCTTCATTTTGGGCATTTAATGCTCCTTGTAATAACAGCCCTGAAGGTGAAGAGCACCATACTCTTACTTTGAAACCTACAGTAGCCGAATAACAACTTCGTCCTACAACAACCTAAACACCTTCACTTCTTACTTTTAAGCGCCCGCACTTGTGACCGCTTTCTTGCGCTTGGGCGCCATGATCATGACCATCTGGCGGCCCTCGAGTTTGGGCATTTGCTCGACTTGGCTGAGTTCGGCCAAGTCATCACGGACCCTTTCAAGCATTCGCATTCCAAACTCCTGGTGAGCCATTTCACGGCCCCGGAAACGAATTGTAATTTTTGCCTTATCGCCCTCTTCAAGAAAACGGGTGAGATTCCTGAGTTTTACTTGGTAGTCGTTCTCGTCGGTACCAGGCCGGAACTTCACCTCTTTAACTTGAATTGTTTTCTGCTTAAGCCGAGCGTCGTGGGCGCGTTTTTGTTCCTGATACTTAAACTTACCGTAGTCCATGAGCTTGCAAACCACTGGATCAGCCTGCGGCGCAATTTCGACTAAGTCGACACCCTCTTCTTCGGCAAGCCCTAGGGCTTCTGCTAGCTTAACGATTCCAATCGCTTGATTATCAACACCAATGAGGCGGATTTCAAAGGACGTTATTTCAGAATTAACGCGATGTAATTTTTCGGTAGCGATTATGAACCCTCTTCAATATCTTTCTTAAATAAACTCAGAACATTCTTTACGGGCATGACACCAAGGTCTTCGCCACCCCTGCGACGGACAGAAACACTGCCTGCCGCCTTCTCTTGATCGCCAACAACCAAGAGATAAGGAATTTTCTGAAGGCTTAACCCACGGATTTTGTAGGAAATTTTGTCATTTCGCAAATCGGCCTCGGCTCGCAAGCCCTCATCTTGCAACATTTTCGCAACATGGGCGGCGTAGTCGGCCTGGCCTTCGGAAATACTGGCCACGACAACCTGAATAGGTGAAAGCCACAAAGGGAAGGCTCCAGCGAAGTTTTCAATAAGAATTCCAATGAACCGCTCAAGAGAGCCCACGATGGCACGGTGAAGCATGACGGGGGGCTTACGACTGTTGTCCTCGGCCACGTACTCTGCGCCGAGACGCTCCGGCATGTTGAAGTCAACCTGAATGGTGCCGCACTGCCAGATTCGGCCCAGCGAATCTTTTAGACTGTACTCGATTTTGGGCCCATAAAAAGCCCCCTCACCAGGCAAAAGCTCCCATTGCACGCCTACCGCATTCAGTGCATCCGACAGGGCCTTCTCGGCCTTGTCCCAAATAGCATCCGAACCCACACGATTTTCCGGTCGCGTGGAGATCCTATAGATGACATCGGTAAACCCAAAGTCCTTGTAGACCTCCAAAAGCCGATTCGTGAAATCCTGCACTTCGAACTGAATTTGATCTTCGGTACAAAAAATATGACCGTCGTCTTGGGTGAACCCACGCACTCGCATAAGACCATGCAGGCTGCCTGAGGACTCGTTTCGATGGCAGGAGCCAAACTCACCGTAGCGTAAGGGCAGGTCGCGATAGCTGCGAAGTGCTGAGTTGTATACCTGGACATGGCCCGGGCAGTTCATGGGTTTAATCGCGTACTCCCGGTTTTCGGATGCCGTGGTAAACATATTGTCTTTGTAATGCTCCCAATGGCCACTTCGCTCCCAGAGTGAGCGGTCAAGAATTTGGGGGCAACGAATTTCTTGATAACCAGACGCGCGGTACACGCCGCGCAGGTACTGTTCAATTTCTTGCCATAAGGTCCAGCCCTTGGGGTGCCAAAAAACAAGGCCAGGGGCGTTGTCTTGCACGTGAAAAAGGTCAAGCGACTTACCAAGCTTGCGGTGATCACGCTTTTCGGCCTCTTCAATTTGATGAAGGTACTGGTCGAGCTCGGCTTTAGAGGCCCAGGCCGTGCCGTAAACCCTTTGAAGCATCTCATTGCGGTGGTCGCCGCGCCAATAGGCACCGGCCACCTTCATAAGCTTAAAAACCTTCAATCGGCCTGTGGATGGAACATGTGGGCCACGACAGAGGTCAACAAACTCGCCCTCGCGGTATAGGGACAAGGGCTCATTCGCGGGAATGGCCGAAATGATCTCTGCTTTGTAGTGCTCGCCCATTGACTTAAATAACTCAACGGCCTCATTGCGCGACCAGACCTCGCGGTGAACAGGTTCGTTCTTAGCTGCGAGCTCTTTCATTTTCTTCTCAAGGGCCTCTAAATCCTCGGGGGTTAGGGGCCGTTTGTAAGAGAAGTCGTAATAAAACCCGTTTTCAACTACCGGACCAATGGTGACCTGAAGGTCGGGGAAAAGTGCCTTCGCCGCATAGGCCAGCAAATGCGCGGTGGAATGCCGAATGATTTCAAGTCCCTCTGGATCCTTCTCAGTCACGATGGCCAGACGCGCATCCGTCTCGATGGGAAAAGAGGTGTCAACAAGCGTGTCATTCACGCGGCCAGCAAGTGCCGCCTTCGCAAGGCCCGCACCAATAGACTCGGCAACCTGTGCAACCGTAACGGGATGATCGAACGACCGCGTCGAGCCGTCCGGTAAGGTTATTTGGACCATAGTGGGAAAAACCTGAGCGCCAAGACAAGAAGAAATTCGGTTGGTAGGCGCGATTGGACTCGAACCAACGACCCCCACCATGTCAAGGTGGTGC
>JAYNLI010000012.1:0-40581 GCA_038111655.1 Bordetella sp. | reverse complement strand
TTGAGAACTCAAGAATTAAGGCCTTGCCGCGCGGCTTCAAAACCCGCACGAGTTCCTCAAATGCTTTGTCCTTGTGGGTCATATTCCTTAAACCAAAGGCAAGGGTGGTCCTATCAAACGATCCGTCCTCGAACGGCAGTTGTTCGGCATCGCAGATCATGGCTGTCACGGGGTATCCGGCATTCAGAAGCCGGTCTCGGCCCTTCGCAAGCATGCTGGGGTTGATATCGGTCATCACCAGCCGGCCACTTGGGCCAACCCGCGGGGCCATGGCAAGGGCCAAATCGCCTGTGCCGCTGGCAACATCAAGCACCGACTGACCCGGGCGAATAGCTGCCTGGCTAATGGCCATGGCCTTCCAGACTCGGTGAAGCCCCATAGACATCAGGTCGTTCATAAGGTCGTATCGCGAGGCCACGGAATCGAAAACGGCCTTCACACGGCCAGCCTTCTCCCCTTCGGGCACAGACTGAAAGCCAAAATGCGTTGTGGAATCGGAATTCTTGCCGTTTGGGCTTGTCATTGACATGTCATATAGCTGGAATAAAGTTCGGGTATGTCGAGTACCATTTTAGTTGTTGAAGATGAACCCGCAATTGCAGAACTGGTCGCTGTAAACCTTAGCTTTGCGGGCCACAAGGTATTGCGCGCCGCCGACACCTTGGCCGCCGATGCACTCATTCGTGCTGAGCTTCCCGACCTTGTGTTGCTTGACTGGATGCTTCCTGGCACAAGTGGCCTTCAGTATGCCCGACAACTGCGCGCCCACGAGCGAACCGCCAACATTCCCATCATTATGCTTACTGCCCGGTCCGAAGAGTCCGATAAGGTCGAGGGGCTTGACAGCGGAGCAGACGACTACGTAACTAAGCCCTTCTCGCCGAAAGAGCTTCTTGCCCGCATTAAGGCGGTGATGCGACGACGGGCGCCACAGTTAACCGACAATGCCGTCGAGTTAGCGGGCCTAAAGCTTGATCCCCTGACCCATCGTGTAAGCGGTCACGAAAGCCCCTTTGAGCTTGGGCCCACCGAATTTCGCCTTCTTCATTATTTTATGACCCACCCCGAGCGTGTTCACAGCCGTAACCAGTTGCTTGACCACGTCTGGGGCAACCATGTCTTTGTTGAAGAGCGCACCGTGGATGTCCACATCCGAAGACTTCGCCAGGCGCTCGTGCCCTCGGGACATGACCGTCATGTTGAGACGGTGCGCGGCAGTGGTTACCGGTTTACTGCGCAGCCCACTAGCATCGCGGCGTAACCCCCCCTTCCCGAGGGGCCCCAGACCTCCGCGAAGCGACCCGCGGCACATTGAGCCCAGCCATAATGCGTTTATGACTGGCTTTTGGATTCGTATCGGGTTAACCCTCTTGGGGGTTTGTCTTTTTAGCCTGCTTGTTCAGGCTGCTGCGGGCGGCTTTTCGGGCCTTGTCACCGGACTGCTCTGCATGAGCGCCTGGGTTGTCTTTCAGGTCTGGCATCTGCGAAAGATGGCGCTCTGGCTGCAAGACTTTCGACTCAATAAAACACCTTCGGGCCTTGGAACCTGGGATCTTTTATTCTCATCGATTTATCGACTGGCAAGGTCCTACGAGCGGCAGCAACATCAACTACACGAAGTTTTAACAAGCTTTCGTGGCGCTACAGAGGCTATGCCTGACGGCGTTGTCTCTTTAGACAATCATAATCAAATCACCTATTCTAGTCTGAAGGCCCAGCAGCATATTGGTCTGAAGGGTGACATGGACCTGGGCCGCAACATCGTGAACCTGCTTCGTCATCCTCTGTTTGCGCGCTACCTGGAAAAAGAGGACTGGTCCGAGCCTCTGGTACTGCACGATGTCCCGCAGATTGGACAAATTATCCAGGTGCAGGTTGTGCCCTATGGCCAGAGTGAAAGGCTTTTGCTCAGCCGTGATGTCACTCAGATTCAAAAGCTTGAAACCACTCGCCGCGACTTTGTCGCCAACGTCTCTCATGAGCTCAAAACGCCCCTAACGGTGCTCTCCGGCTTTATTGAAACGCTGCGTGACCTTCCTTTGAATGAAGACCAGCGCTCGAGCGCACTTTCAACCATGGGCGGCCAGGCCGATCGTATGCAACGACTTATTGACGACCTCTTGGCCCTTGCTCGACTGGAATCCGACCAGACGCCCGTGCCAAGTCGCTTCTTTCAAGTTCAGCCCCTTATCAAGCGCACGCTTGGCGATGCAAGGCAGCTAAGCCGTGATCAGCACCAAATTAGCTACCTGGAGCAACCAGGCCCTTTTGAAATCTCGGGCGAGGAGCAAGAGCTGGCAAGTGCCTTTGGCAACCTTGTAAGCAATGCCATTCGTTACACCCCCGAAAAGGGCAGCATTACCATTGGGTGGCAGTGGATTGAAAATGGCCGCGCTGCCTTCTGGGTGCGCGACACAGGCCCTGGTATTGCTCCCGAACATTTATCTCGACTGACTGAGCGCTTTTACCGAGTGGATAAAGGCCGATCGAGGGGAAGCGGTGGCACCGGCCTAGGGCTTGCCATCGTGAAACACATTGCCTCACGGCACCAATTAGAGCTAAAAATTCAGAGTCGCCTTGGCGAGGGCAGCCAGTTTTCGCTTGCATTCCCAAGCTCACGTATTCGCTAAAGTAGCCTAAAGCCTCGGCAGAATCTAAACCAAAACCCGCTCGATACCACCCTGATTAGCCTTGGCTACGTAGCCCTCCAGCCAGTTCTCACCAAGAATGTGTCTAGCCAGTTCCACCACAATGTAATCTGCTTTCACATCCGTATCGTCCTCGTAACGCGTGAGGCCCTGGAGGCAAGATGGACAGGCCGTTAAGATTTTGACTTCGGGCGAACTGACCGGGCTCGGGCTTATTGCACCAGCAACCTGAGTTAAACCAGGCTGCTGAACAGCTGCGGTGGAACGAAGCTTCTCTGCACCTTTGCGCATCTCTTCTTCTTTACGAAAACGAACCTGGGTTGAAATATCGGGACGACTAATGGCAAGCGTGCCCGACTCGCCGCAACAGCGGTCATTCTTTTCAACCGGGCCGTTAAGCTCGCTATTCACAAGCTGGTTCACAACCTTCATTGGGTTGTGCCGCTTCATGGGGCTGTGACAGGGATCGTGGTACATGTAACGAACACCCGTTACACCATCAAGCTGCGCACCCTTCTCAAGCAAGAATTCATGAATATCGAGAATTCGGCATCCTGGAAAGATCTTCTCAAACTCATAACCGACCAGCTGGTCGTAGCAAGTACCACACGAGACCACCACGGTTTTAATGTCAAGGTAATTCAGGGTGTTCGCAACACGGTGAAAGAGCACTCGGTTGTCGGTAATGATTTTGTCGGCCTTGTCGAACTGGCCCGAGCCCCGTTGAGGGTAGCCACAACACAAATAGCCTGGAGGTAAAACAGTCTGTACGCCCACGTGCCAAAGCATGGCCTGGGTGGCAAGCCCCACTTGGGAAAAGAGTCGCTCGGAACCGCATCCTGGGAAGTAAAAAACAGCCTCGGAGTCTGATGAGCTTTTCACAGGATCACGAATAATGGGAACGTAGTTCGCATCTTCAATGTCGAGCAAGGCTCTTGCTGTCTTCTTCGGAAGGTTGCCTGGCATTTTTTTATTAACGAAGTGAATCACCTGCTCGCGCAGTGCGGGCTTACCCAGCGTGGCCGGCGGCTTGGCTGTCTGGCGCTTGGCCAGGCGCTTGAATAGGTCGTGCGCAATACGCTGCGCCTTGTAGCCCCAGTCCATCATGATGGTGCGGGCAAGCTTGATGGTCTGCGGGTTGGTGGCGTTTAAGAAGAACATAGACACCGCCGTACCCGGGTTAAACGACTTCTTGCCCATGCGACGCAAAAGGTCCCGCATGGCCATGGAGACCTCACCGAAATCAATGTTGACTGGGCAAGGCGAGAGGCACTTATGGCAGACCGTGCAATGGTCGGCGACGTCTTCAAATTCTTCCCAATGCGCAATGCTCACGCCACGTCGGGTTTGCTCTTCGTACAAGAAGGCTTCAATAAGCAACGAGGTTGCAAGAATTTTGTTGCGTGGCGAATAGAGCAGATTAGCTCTGGGCGAATGCGTGGCACAGACGGGCTTGCACTTGCCACAACGCAGGCAATTGGCAAAGGAATCTGCAATGGAGCCGATGGCGCTTTGTTGAAGAATAAGACTCTCGGCATCCATCAGCCCGAAAGACGGTGTGTAGGCCTTACAAAGGTCGCCACCTTCTAAAAGCTTGCCCGCATTGAACCGTTGATGAGGATCGACCTGCTGCTTGTAATCGGCAAAGGCCTTTCGTTCGCCGGGCGTTAAAAACTCAAACTTAGTGATACCAATACCATGCTCACCCGAAATAACCCCGTCGAGTTCTTTGGCGATGTCCATTACACGGGCAACAACCGCATGGGCCTCTTGCAGCATGCCATAGTCATCAGAATTTACAGGCAAATTGGTGTGCACATTGCCGTCGCCAGCATGCATGTGAAGGGCTACGAACACCCTGGAACGCAACACCCGCGCATGACAGACCTCAAGTCGTTCCATGAGATTGCTAAAGGCCAAACCAGGAAAGAGTCTACGGAACTCGTCGCGTAGCTCACGCTTCCAAGACACCCGAAGCGTGCGGTCTTGAAGACAATCCAAAAGTCGGCGGGCCTTTTGATCGGCGGGCCAGGCCAATAAATCGAGCCCTAGTTCTGCAAGTCGGCTGGCATGCTCATCCACCGTGTCATCAAGATGGGCGGCGATTAAAGCCCAGCGCGACTCGACTTTTTTAAGGATATCACCGGCGTCCTCGAGCCTTTGATCAAGGCTGCGCTTTTGGGCCTCGGGACTTTCGCCCTCTTCCGTCCGATTCAACAAGCGCACGCCTTCATCGGCGATGTCGTTTAGGGCCTGTCTTAAAACACGCGTGAGCTTAAGCTTGTTGTTTAACGAACATTCAATGTTGATACGCTCAATGGCATTGGTGTACTCGCCCATGCGATTAAGTGGAATAACAACGTCTTCGTTGATTTTGAAGGCGTTGGTGTGTCGAGCAATGGCGGCTGTGCGAGATCGATCGGCCCAGAAAGTTTTGCGGGCCTCGGGAGATACTGCAACAAAACCCTCACCCGAGCGCTGGTTGGCAAGCCGAATAACCTTGGAGGCCGCTCGGGCCACCGCATCTTCTGTTTCCCCAACAACATCACCAATAAGCACCATTTTTGGAAAGGCACCACGCTTACTCTTGGTGCTGTAACCCACAGCGCGCAGATAGCGCTCATCGAGATGCTCAAGACCCGCCAGAATCGCCCCGTCGGGCCGCTGGTCAAGGTAGGCCTTGATGTCAACAATGGAAGGAACCGCCTCTTGGGCGTTACCAAAATACTCAAGGCATACCGTGCGTACGCAAGGAGGCATGCGATGCAGGACCCAGACCGCGCTGGTGATTAGGCCGTCGCAACCCTCCTTCTGTATGCCGGGTAGACCACCCAGCACTTTGTCGGTGACATCTTTACCCAGGCCCAGTCGTCGAAAACGCTGGCCTTCGAGCTTGAGCATTCGTGTCTCAATCGGGGCGCCCTTAAACTCGGGCGTTCCTTGGCTCCCGGCAACCAGTTGCTTAGGGCCATAACGATGAATTACAAACTCCACCCACTGCTCGTCGTGGATCTTGCCCAGGTTGTGGTGATGCCTAATAACCTCAAGCCAATCACCGTTGGGGTCCACCATGCGCCAGCTAAGTAGGTTGTCAATGGCCGTTCCCCAGAGTACTGCCTTCTTACCTCCGGCGTTCATGGCAATGTTGCCGCCCACGCACGAGGCATCGGCCGATGTGGGGTCTACGGCAAAGACCAGGCCCTGCGCCTCGGCGGCCTCGGCAACCCGCCGGGTTACGACACCCGCGCCCGTAAACAGTGTTGCCACCTCACAATCCAGGCCCGGCGGCTGCAACCGCGTCACCACCCCAATGAACTCAAGCTTTTCGGTGTTAATCACAGCCGAGAGAGGTGTAAGCGGAACCGCCCCGCCCGTATAGCCTGTGCCGCCTCCGCGGGGAATGATAGTGAGCTCAAGCTCTACACAAGCCTTCACCAAAGCAGCCATCTCAAGCTCAGTGTCAGGGGTTAGCACGACAAACGGATACTCGACACGCCAATCGGTGGCGTCAGTCACATGCGACACCCTTGAGAGGCCATCAAACTTAATGTTTTGAGGGTCCGTTACTCGGACAAGACGACGACGAACTTTTTTTCGAAGGCCCTGGGCCTCGTGAAGGTCGTGCTCGAACCGCTCAATGGCTTTGGTGGCTAGGCCAATAAGCTCTGCAACTCGACGATCTCGAACAAGCTCGGGCTTTGAATTCTGAGAATCTTGCAAGCTCTGAGCCGCATGAGGGTCATCGCCCACCAAGGCTGAGCCCGGATGATCACGACGTTGATCAATTTCTTTAAGCCTGTGAAACAGAGCATCCACCAGCTGCTGACGTCGCCTTGGGTTGGCAATCAGGTCATCCTGCAGATAAGGGTTGCGACTCACAACCCAGATGTCACCCAGAATTTCATAGAGCATACGCGCCGACCGGCCCGTACGACGCTCTTGGCGAAGCTCTGAAATAAGCTCCCAGCCTCGTTCTCCGAGAATGCGCCAGACAATCTCCCGGTCAGAAAAGGAGGTGTAGTTGTATGGAATCTCACGAAGTCTAGACCCCGACGGATCAAGCACCGACGTTACCGAGAGCAGAGCCGGCGAAACAGGAGCATTCATAGTGGTTCAAGTGTAATGGACGCTCAGGGTCAATGGCCCTTGAAGGCCTCATTCATCTTGGAAACCCTAAAACCTTAGGCGAATTAAGATAGGCCCATGGGCGCAGACTATTTACGACGAATTCTTACAGCGCGGGTCTATGACGTCGCCATTGAGACGGACCTCGACCCGGCCCCCAACCTGTCCAGGCGACTCGGTTGCAAGGTATTGCTTAAGCGCGAAGACACGCAGCCCGTCTTCTCTTTTAAGCTGCGCGGGGCATACAACAAGATGTCCCAGCTTAGCCAAGACCAGCTCGCCAAAGGGGTCATTGCTGCCTCCGCGGGTAATCATGCTCAGGGCGTAGCCCTTGCCGCAAGACAGTTGGGCTGCAAGGCCCTTATTGTGATGCCGGTCACCACACCCACCGTCAAAATTGACGCCGTTCGCCAGCGCGGCGCCGAGGTTTTGCTGCATGGGGACTCGTATTCCGATGCCTACCTCCATGCAAAGTCGCTCGAAAGCGATCAAGGCCTCACCTTCGTTCATCCTTTTGACGATCCGGACGTGATTGCGGGCCAAGGCACTGTTGGTCTTGAAATTCTGCGTCAGCATGCCGACCCCATCGATGCCATTTTCGTGGCTGTGGGGGGTGGCGGGCTCATTGCCGGGGTGGCAGCACTCGTTAAGCAACTGCGGCCCGAGACGCAGGTCGTTGGCGTTCAGACCGAAGACTCCGATGCCATGGCGCAGTCCATTGAAAAGGGCGAACGAGTCTACCTTCCCGAGGTGGGCCTGTTTTCAGATGGCACTGCCGTGAAGCAGGTTGGGGAGGAGACCTTTCGCCTGACCCAGAAATATGTGGACAGTATGATTCGGGTCGATACCGATGCGGTCTGCGCAGCCATTAAAGACGTGTACGAGGACACCCGAGCCATTCAGGAGCCTGCTGGGGCCTTGGCCGTTGCGGGCATGAAAGAGTGGGTCGCGGAAAATGGGACAAGCCGGCCCGACGGTAGCCCCCGAACACTGATTGCCATTGCCTGTGGAGCCAACATGAACTTTGACCGCCTGCGTTTTGTGAGCGAACGCAGCGAGATTGGCGAACAGCGTGAGGCTGTTTTTGCAGTCACCATTCCCGAGGAGCGCGGCAGCTTCAAACGGTTTTGTCAGACCCTTGGGGGTCTTAACGTCACCGAGTTCAATTACCGAATTTCAGACCCGCGAAATGCTCATATTTTTCTCGGCCTTCAGGTTAAAAGCCGTGATCAGGCCCATGCCATTGCCTCAACCCTGTCGCAGGCGGGCTTTAACACCCTTGATCTATCCGACGATGAACTCGCCAAGGCCCACCTGCGGCACCTCGTAGGAGGCCGCTCCGAGCTTGCGGAGAACGAACAGCTTTTCCGGTTTGAGTTTCCCGAACGTCCGGGCGCCCTAATGACCTTTCTGTCTGCCATGAACCCAAGTTGGAATATTTCGCTTTTCCATTACAGAAATCATGGCGCGGACTACGGCCGAATTCTTGTTGGGCTGCAGGTGCCCCCTGCCGATCAAGACCGTTTTCTTGAATTCCTGACCAGGCTTGGCTATCGTTACTGGGACGAGTCCAAGCACCCCGCCTACCAGCTTTTTCTGGGTTGTCAGAATTCCTAACAAGTCGGGGCTCACCCGCACCTAGCCGTAGTCTAGAACCGTCCAATTTATTCACTTCCGCGGCTGTAGTTCGAGGCCTTGAGAGGCGACCAGCCTAAGTTAAAAAACAATAAACCATAAAGACTAACGGTCTACCCCGTTTTACATAGCGCTGAGAAGAGGGGGCACGTGATTACGACGGGTTTGCAGGTTGACACAGCATTGCTGTGATTGAAGGCGACGCATTATTTGGGCGGCAGCTCTGTGACATTTTGATGCTTGAGGGCTGGACCGGCCAGTGGTTTCGCCGCGCAAAGGCCTTCTTAGAGGCGCAGACACGACAACAATTTGATGCAGCACTGGTGGACCTTCGGCTACCCGGAGTGTCCGGACTTGATCTTCTTGATCTGCAGCATGCCAAAACCAACCACCTGGCATCTCCCATCTTTTTCATGCTCACGGGCGATAGCCGAGACGCAACCTTAGCGGAAGCCTTTGCCAAGGGCGCTCATGACTCCTTGCTCAAGCCCATTCGGGCAAGAGAACTCGTTGTCCGAATGGGCGCGGCTCTGCGTCGTCACAGGCCATTTGTTGCACGCGAGCCAGGGCATGGTCCCGACCGCTCGGTCCAGATCATTGAAGCGGATGTGCTCACGGTGGGGCCTGTGCGACTTGAGGTCCCCGTGCAACGGACCTTTTAAAATAACAAAGAAGTGCCGCTCACATCAAAGGAGCGGGCGCTTGCTTTTTTTATTTTTCAACATATAAATCAAAACCTTGAGCGCGCCGTTCTTCAGGAGCAGGTCTTTCACCTGAACCCTCGTGTGCAAACCCGAACCGTTGATACACACAACTCAAGGCGGAGGACCAAGCTCAATCTGAATAAATGCTCGGGGTTTCGTTTTCGGTCGCTTTACGGCTCGGATTGCCGTCTTGAATATCTTGCAGTTCAAGGTGTCAACTAATTTAGATTTGAGCTGGTGAAATCCCGTCATATTCTCGTAAAATCAGGGGCCTATGACATTTCAGGTCGTCGCCTTCGGGGTCAATCATCAGTCCGCACCCGTTTCGCTTCGCGAAAGGCTTGCCTTTCCCGCTGAGATCGTTCGCGCAAGTCTCTCAGAGCTGCGTCAAGTCATGGGTCGCCTCGCACCCGAGCAAGCCCTTGTGTCGACCTGCAACCGTACCGAACTTTATATGGCCAGCAACAACCCTGGACAGGCCCGTGAGCAGGCGCTCGGATGGCTGGCTGCGCGGTCACAGGTTGGCCATGACGACCTTGTGCATCACCTTTACCAGCACGAAGAGCCCGCAGCGGTTCGGCACGTGTTTCGCGTTGCAAGTGGTCTAGACTCGATGGTGCTGGGCGAGCCCCAAATTCTTGGCCAGCTTAAAGAGGCAGCACGCCAAGCCCAGGAGGCTGGAAGCCTGGGCTCCAACCTCCACCACCTCTTTCAACAGGCTTTTTCTGTAGCTAAAGAGGTTCGCAGCAGCACTGAAATTGGCAGCCATTCCGTCTCCATGGCAGCCGCCTCGGTAAAACTTGCGCAGCGCATCTTTGGCGACCTCTCCCAGACCCGAATGCTTTTTATTGGTGCGGGCGAGATGATCCAGCTTTGCATTGCACACTTTGCAGCCCATTCACCTCAAGGCCTGGCCATTGCCAACCGAACAATTCAGCGTGGTGAGACCTTAGCTAAAAGCTATTCCGGCGAGGCCTTCGTCCTCTCTAACCTTCCCCGACGCCTTGCCGACTTCGATGTAGTCGTGAGCTGTACCGCCTCAAGTCTGCCCATCTTAGGCCTTGGCATGGTGGAGTCTGCCCTCAAGAAACGTCGCTACAAACCCATCTTTTTCGTCGACCTCGCGGTACCTCGCGACATTGAGCCTGAAGTCGCCAAGCTCCCGGATGCCTTCTTATACACGGTCGATGATCTGGCCGGGTTGGTTGAGGTTGGAGTTCAAGCGCGCCGCGATGCGGTAAGCCACGCCGAGGCCATTATTGATCACGGCGTTCAACGCTACCTGCACTGGAAGTCAAGCCGCGAGCAGGTGTCCCTTATTCGGACAGTGAAAGAGCATGTCAGCTTACTTCAAGAGGCCGAAATTGCCGCCGCCCAGAAAAGACTTGCCCGCGGTAACGATGCGAACGACGTTCTCCGAGCCCTTGCCCACGGACTCAGCCAGAAGCTTCTTCATGGCACCTACTCGGCGCTATCTGACCCCAACTACGAAACCCATCAGCGAGCTGCTCAAATTATTCCCAGTCTTTTTAAACTTCAAGAACCCATTGAGTCTGAAATAGACGGTCCGGCAAGCGAGCCCGACCGATGATAAAGCCCAGCCTGCTGACTAAGCTTCAGCAGATTCAAGAACGCTTCGCGGTGGTTGAAAGTCTACTTTCATCACCCGATGCTGCCAACGATCTTCAACAATTTCGAGCCTTATCTAAAGAGCGCTCCGACCTGGCCCCCGTTGTGGAACACTTTCAAGAGCTGCAAAAGTCTGAACGCGATCTTCAGGAGGCGGAGGTATGGCTGGCCGACCCCGAACTTAAAGAGTTCGGTCAAGAGGAATCCCTTAGGCTCAAAAAACTTTTGGAAGAACAGGTTATTGAGTTGCAGAGGCTGCTTTTGCCCAAGGACCCCAACGATGGGAAGGCCATCCTGCTTGAGATACGGGCGGGCACTGGCGGTGATGAATCCGCGCTTTTTTCCGGTGACCTTCTGCGTATGTATCTTCGCTTTGCTGAGCGAAACCGCTGGAAGACCGAGATGCTCTCGGCGAGCGAGTCCGACTTAGGAGGCTACCGAGAGGTGATTGTGCGGCTCGAGGGCTCGGAAGTATATTCGAAGCTGAAATTCGAATCGGGGGGTCATCGCGTTCAGCGTGTGCCCGCCACCGAGGCCCAAGGACGCATTCATACCTCGGCCTGCACCGTGGCCGTGTTGCCCGAAGCCGATGAACTGGCCGACGTGGTCCTCAGCCCCGATGAGCTTCGTGTCGATGTCTTTCGTGCCTCGGGCGCGGGTGGTCAGCACGTGAATAAGACCGAATCGGCCGTGCGTATAACTCACCTGCCTACCGGCATTGTGGCGGAGTGCCAGGATGACCGAAGTCAGCATAAGAACAAAGATAAGGCGATGAAGGTTCTTGCTGCGCGGGTACGGGACAAGGAGCTCGCCGCCGTGCAGCAGAAAGAAGCCAGTGCTCGAAAGCTCATGGTGGGCTCGGGTGACCGTTCCGAAAGAATTCGTACCTACAATTTTCCGCAGGGCCGCATCACCGACCATCGCATCAACCTTACCCTCTACAAGATTGATCAGATCATGGACGGTGACATGTTCGAACTGACCGAGGCGCTCTCGGCCGAGCATCAGGCCGAGCTTTTATCCTCGCTTGGCGACGACGCCTAGCCTGACGCGCCTGGATGACCTTGCCTTGCGTGAGGCGGCCAGCGGTCGATCTCGCACCGAGTTGATTGCCCACGACCTTCAGCTCCTCGAGCAAGAGCAGGCACTTTATGAAAGGCTTCTTGCGCGGTATCGGGCCGGGGAGCCCCTGAGTTACCTGCTTGGCCACAAGGAGTTCTTTGGTCGTCCTTTTTGGGTGAGCCCGGCCTCCCTCATTCCGCGACCCGAGACCGAAGGCTTGGTGAAGATTGGCCTTGAATGGGTGAAGGCCGAAGGTCATCGTTTCAGCGAGGCCTTGCCCTTGCGTCTTCTTGATCTAGGCACTGGCTCGGGCTGCCTTGCCATTACGCTTTCTCTTGAACTGCAAGCCCTTGGAATTGCCACGGTTTGTTATGCCACCGACATCTCTGAGAAGGCTCTTGAACTGGCGCGGAACAATGCGGCTTGGCTTGGTGCCGATGTTCGCTTTCTTCGGGGTTCATGGCTCCAGGCTCTTCCTGATGCCGAGCATCAAAGCGGGTTTGATCTCATTGTCAGCAACCCGCCGTATGTCGGCCAAGACGACCCCGAGTTTGCCTCAGGCAGCCTGGCCTGGGAACCTGTTTCGGCGCTGCTTGGACTTCAACCCAGCAAAGGCGGCATGAACGACCTGCGTCAGTTGGTGGGCCAATGTTTGTCGTGCCTGAAACCCGGAGGGATTTTGGCTGTTGAACACGGGTACCGTCAACAGAGCGACGTCATCAACGCTTTTGCGGAGGCGGGCTTCTTAAAAATTACACCCAGTCACGACCTGGCTGGACGTCCCAGGAATGTGCAAGGTCGTCTATGATTCCGTGATGATCAATGTCTCAAGAACGCCCCTGGTTTTTTGCGACGGCGTCTTTAAGTAACCTCTCTCTACCTCTGCTCGAAAGGAAGTTCAGCCATGGATGCCAAAGCATTTGTTACTCAGACCGTTAACGACAACCCGGTTGTCCTTTTTATGAAGGGTACGGCCCAGTTTCCACAGTGTGGGTTTTCTGGTCGCGCCATTCAGTTATTAAAGTCTTGTGGCGTGACTCAGGTTGCGACGGTTAATGTGCTTGAGGACGACGAAGTAAGGCAGGCTGTGAAAGATTATGCGAACTGGCCAACGGTTCCCCAGCTTTATGTGAAGGGTGAATTCATTGGTGGCTCGGACATCATGGGCGAGATGTACGACTCAGGTGAACTTAAAAAACTTTTTAAGGATGCTGGCATTCTTGGAGCCAGCAGTTAAGGCTCCACGATGCCCACCCCCGTCAAGGACGAACGAATCCATTCGCGTTGCTTGTTCAGATTGGTTTTTGGGGGGAATGGTGCCGCGTGTCGGATTCGAACTGACGACCTACCGCTTACAAGGCGGTTGCTCTACCAACTGAGCTAACGCGGCGTAAATAACAGACGAAGTCTACAGGGACATTGTCACTTATTTCACCCGCCGAAGGCTTGGCTTGCCTGACACCTTATTTGACCGCACAGCCTTGAGTTTTTGGCCGGGCGAGGACTCTACTCCAGCAAGGCCCGAGGGTGAAGTGGGCGGGGGATCCTCGTCATCGGTGCCGTGTGCCTGAGGTTCGGTCGCTAACCCCAAAGGCTTGGAGACATCAAAGGCCATACCGTGGCCTGTCTCTTTCGCGTAAATAGCAGCGATTTGGGAAATGGGCACCTTAAGGTTCTCAACCACACCTGAAAACCGAGCTGAAAATCGAACATCCTCGTTGCTAATAACCAATTGATGAGTGGCCAGAGGGCTAATATTCAAAACAATCTCGCCATTTCGAACATGGGCAAGCGGAACGCGTGTTTCCTCGTTCACCGAAACTGCAAGATACGGTGTGAAGCCTTGATCGGAGCACCATTCGTAAATCGCGCGAACCAAATAAGGCTTGGTTGAGGCTACATCACCTGAACTTGAGGTCATAGAAGGACTGGCCTAGGCGGTAAGAATGCTAGCAAATGGCGCTGGCCAGCCGCTAGCGACGCATCACCTTTTCTGAGGGCGTTAGGGCTTCGAAGAAGGCGGGCCTGGAAAAGATACGTTCGGCGTACTTCAAAACGGGGGCAGCCGCCTTCGGAAGTTCAATGCCATAAAGCTCAAGCCTCCAAAGTAAGGGGGCAAGGGCAACATCAATCATCGAGAAGTCCTCGCCAAGCATAAACTTCGATTTCGCTAGAACAGGCGCCAATTGAGAAAGTCGATCGCGTACAACCATTCGAGCTTTGTCAATACGCTTAGGATCTTGCTTTTCAAGGGCCTCGATGTTCACAAACAGCTCGCGCTCAAAATTTAAAAGCAAAAGGCGAGCACGGGCTCGTTGCACGGGATCGGCGGGCATCAATTGTGGGTGGGGAAATCGCTCATCGATGTATTCGTTAATGATGTTGGACTCGTACAAAATGAGGTCGCGCTCAACCAGGATAGGTACCTGGCCGTACGGGTTCATCACGGAAATATCTTCAGGCTTATTGAATAAATCGACATCGCGAATGTCGAAGTCCATGCCTTTTTCAAACAATACAAAACGGCAACGCTGACTGAATGGACAGGTTGTGCCCGAGTACAAAACCATCATTGGTGAAAGTCCCTAAAAAGAAAGGCGGCGAAGTAATTAAAAACTAGCGAATATCCCGCCAATAGGCTACGTTAAGACGCCAGGCAAAGACGAAAAAGATGCCCAGAAAAAGCAACACCCAGACTCCAATTTGTTTACGCGTCTGGGCAACGGGCTCGGCAACCCAAGACAAAAAGGCCGTTAAGTCGGCGACCACATTGTCATACTCCGCAGGCGTCATTTTGCCGGGTGTCTTTTGCACGAAACGATCGAAGACAAGCTTTTCCTCACCATGGCTCACGACCTTTTTGAATTCGGCGGTACGCTCGCCCTGAAGGTCCCAAAGCACATGGGGCATACCCACAGCAGGGTAGACAATATTGTTCCAGCCTGTGGGCCGACCCTGGTCGAGGTAGTAGCCGCGAAGGTAGGTGTAAATCCAGTCCGCACCAGAACCAGCACCCGATGAACGCGACCGAGCAGTAAGGGATAAATCGGGTGGGGCCTTACCAAACCAGTTTGCGGACTCCTTGAGAGGCATGGTGGTTTTGATAAGGTCGCCGGGCTTGGCTTCCGTGAGGATGAGGTTCGACTTGATTTGATCTTGGCTTAAACCCAAGTCGGCGAGCCGGCTGTAGCGAACCTGCGAAATGCCATGGCAGCCCAAGCAATAATTCATGTAAAGCTTGGCGCCGTTTTGAAGGGCTGCGCGATCGGTGAGCTTTTGCTTGGGAAAAGAGTCGAGAGGAACAGCTGGACCCGCAGCCCTTGCGGCCGAAATGCCAAGCCCTAAAGACATACCAAGACCGATGAGGAGGGCCGTTAAAATGCGGCCAAACCCATACGTGGGGTGAGAGGCCGAGGGGCCTAGTTCACCAGAAAGCTCTGCAATGCGCACCATAATTCACCTTCAAAAGAAGGCGGGCTCAAATGGCTCTGCCCGCCGTTATTGATAATCTTCGCCTCTAAAATTCCAGTTAATGAGGCTGAAACTGAACGCGTTCGGGCACAGGCCGGTACTCACCCATACGGGTCCAGATGGGCATAAGCGCAAAGAACGCAAAGTAGTAGACCGTTCCAATTTGGGAAATGAGCGTTCCCGCCGGGGTTGGGGGGAGAACACCCAAGTAGCCCAGAATAAAGAAGTTCACAACAAAGATGCCATAGAGCCACTTTTGCCATCCGGGACGCTGGCGGATGGATTTCACCGGCGACTTGTCGAGCCAAGGAAGGACAAACATGATGAGAACAGCGCCACCCATGACAACAACACCCCAGAACTTAGCGTCGAAGACGCGGAACAGAACAGCAAGCACAACCATGGCGCCGATACCTGCAACCTTCACCAGGCCATTGCCCGACATTCTTAAGAAGGCCAAGGCACCCAAGCCCGCACTGGCCACCATAACCCACATGAAGACGTCGGTCGTGGCACGCAACATGGAGTAATAAGGCGTGAAATACCAAACCGGTGCAATGTGCGGCGGAGTAACGAGGGGATCGGCCGGAATGAAGTTGTTGAACTCCAAGAAGTACCCCCCGAACTCCGGTGCAAAAAAGACCACGGCAAAAAACAGAATGCCAAAACCCGCAAAGCCAACAATGTCGTGCACCGTGTAGTAAGGATGGAAGGGAATACCATCGAGAGGGATGCCGTAGCTGTCTTTCTTCGCCTTAATTTCAACACCATCGGGGTTGTTCGAGCCCACCTCGTGCAAGGCAATAACATGAGCGGCAACAAGGCCCAAAAGAACCAGAGGGACGGCAATGACATGGAAAGCAAAGAAACGGTTTAATGTTGCATCGCCCACCACAAAGTCGCCGCGAATCCAAATGGCCAGGTCAGGACCAATAAAGGGAACCGCAGCAAAAAGGTTCACGATCACCTGGGCTCCCCAATAAGACATCTGCCCCCAGGGAAGAAGATAGCCCATAAAGGCCTCTGCCATAAGGCACAAGAAAATAAGGCAGCCAAAAATCCAGATAAGTTCGCGGGGCTCACGGTAGGACCCGTAAATGAGACCGCGGAACATGTGCAGGTAAACCACCACGAAAAAGGCGGATGCGCCCGTGGAGTGCATATAGCGGATGAGCCAGCCAAAGGGCACCTCGCGCATGATGTACTCAACGCTGGCGAAGGCCACAGGAATGCCTGCGGCATTAAGCGAGGCATCGGGCTTGTAGTGCATCACCAGGAAAATGCCGGTCACAATCTGAAGGACCAAGACCAGCATAGCCAGACTTCCGAAGAAATAAAAGAAGTTAAAGTTCTTCGGCGCGTAGTATTCCGAAAGGTGGGCCTTGTAAAGCGAAATAAGCGGAAAGCGCCGATCGACCCAACCCAAGAGCCCATCGGCTTGAACTGTTTTTTCTGCTGCCATTTGCTGGTGCCTCAGTAAGAGTTAAAACAAAAGATTTAACCAACGCCCCTTCGGGCCAAATTCCTTTTAGGCCTCGCCTTGCTCGTCTTGGCCAATCACGATACGACTGTCGGAGAGATACATATGCCTTGGAACCTCAAGGTTGTCAGGCGCGGGTTTGTTTGCGAAAACGCGGCCTGCGCTGTCAAAGGTTGAGCCATGGCAGGGGCAGAAGAAGCCGCCTGGCCAGTCTGCTGAAATACCTGAGGCCTCTCCGGTTTCAAACTTACTCACCGGCGAGCAACCCAGATGGGTGCAGATACCCAGCGTGACAAGCACCTCGGGCTTGATTGAGCGGTGGAGGTTCTTGGCATAGGCGGGAACCGGATACTCGGTGCGATCGGAGTTGGGGTCCGCCAACTTACTGTTCAAAGCCTCGAGGCCCTGCACCATTTCGGGCGTGCGACGAACAATCCAGACAGGCTTTCCGCGCCATTCAACAATTTTCACGCCACCGACCGGGATATCAGCGATATCAACCTCAACAGGGGCCCCCGCAGAACGAGCCTTTTCGGAGGGCGCCATGGAGCCCAGAAAAGGCACAGCGACGGCCGCGGCCGCGCCTGCACCCACTGCGCCGCATGCAATCATCCAGTTACGACGATTGGGCTCAGAGGAAGGCTGCATGTCGAAGGACTCGCCCTTCGTGATGGCAGAGGAAAGGCCTAACAAGGGCCCAGAAGAATTCGGGGAGGAGCTACTCATAACACGACACTTTCGACAGAATTAACAACCTATTGTTGAGGAATACCCTGATTTTAGCCCAGCCAGCCACCCCAAATCCAGCCATAATCCTTTCATGATCAAGCGGCTCTGGCTTCTCTTCGCGCAAGTCACCACGGTGGCACTCGCGGTTTTATTCGTAGTTGCCACTTTAAGACCCGACTGGCTTGCCTCTGATCCCTTGCCCAGCCAGTTCGGAGGGGTTCTTCTTTCCGGGCCCATGCCCACTCAGAAAACCGAAATGTCCGCCTCGGTAGGCGATCTGCCGAGTTTCCGTCAGGCCGCGGCGAAGGCCATGCCGGCTGTGGTTTATGTCTTTTCCCGTCAGTCCACGCAGGCCTTTCGCCACCCCCTCTACGATGACCCCCTTTTGCGTCGCTTCTTTGGGGAGCCACCGTCCGGTGAGCACAGGGATCGCAATCCCCGTGGCTCAGGGCTTGGCTCAGGCGTCGTTGTGAGTTCCGATGGCTATGTCTTGACGAACCATCACCTGATCGAGGGCGCTGATCAGGTGATGGTTGCCCTTTCCGATGGGCGCAAGGCCTCGGCTCGTATCGTAGGCACGGACCCCGAGACTGACCTAGCAGTCCTTCGTATTCGCCTTGAAAACCTGCCCGTCATCGAGTTTGGCGAACCCAGTGGACTGCGTGTTGGCGACCCGGTCTTGGCCATTGGCAACCCCTTTGGCGTGGGGCTCACCGTAACCCAAGGCATCGTCAGCGCTCTGGGTCGCAGGCAGCTCAATATTAATACCTTCGAGAACTTCATCCAGACGGATGCCGCCATTAACCCGGGCAACTCTGGCGGGGCTCTGGTTGATACTCGAGGCAAGCTTGTGGGAATTAATACGGTCATCTACTCGCGCGACGGAGGAGGTAATCTAGGCATTGGCTTTGCAATCTCGGCCGACATGGCCCAGCAAGTCATGCAAAGCCTTATTAAAAGCGGGAAGGTGAGCCGAGGGTTCATTGGCGTGGAACTTCAAGACGTGAACGCGGCCATTGCTGAAAGCTTAGACCTGCCCTCGACCGAGGGAAGCATTGTGGCCTCACTTCAGCCCGGCGGCCCTGCCGACAAGGCTGGTATGAAGGTTGGCGATGTAATTGTTGCGGTTAACCAAGCCCCAAGTCGAAATACGGCAGAGCTGTTAAGTCTTATTGCGGCTCTATCACCCGGGGACAAGGCCAATATTGAAGTGGTGCGCAATAGCCGGCGCACAAAGCTGGAGCTCACGGTGGCTGAGCGGCCGCAGCGGGACTAAGCCCTAATTCGACCCATAACCAAGGGGCAACTCCAAGTCTTAAGTGTCGTCGTTCTGCTGGTCTCGAGGTGTCACGTAACGGGCCAGAAAAATGCCAAACTGATAAAGCAGGCACAGCGGAATGGCCAGCATGAGCTGGGATATTACATCGGGTGGAGTAACGATGGCTGCAATGACAAAGGCAATGACAATGAAATACGGACGAAAACCGATCATTTTTTTCATTGAGACAATGCCCATGCGCACTAGAACCATCTGAACAACAGGCGTCTCGAAGGACAGGCCAAAAACCAGAAATAGGCTCAAAGCAAAGCTAAGGTACTTATCAATGTCAGTTGCCATCTGAACACCTTCGGGCGTGTAGCTTGCAACAAACCCAAACACCGCTGGAAACACCAAGAAGTAGGCGAAGGCCATTCCAACCAGAAAAAGACCAAAGCTTGAAACAATAATGGGCATGGCCAATTGGCGCTCGTGTTGATAAAGCCCTGGCGCTACAAAAGCCCAGGCCTGGTACAGCACATAAGGAAGTGCGACAACAAAGGCCACCATCATGGTGACCTTAATGGGAACAAAAAAAGGTGCCGTTACATCGGTTGCAATCATGCTGCTACCCGCAGGCAAGGTGGCAATAAGGGGTTCAGCAAAGACACTGTAAATTTGAGGTGCCCAATAGACGAGCGCAAAAAAGACCACCAGGACAGCAAGAAATGCCCGAATAAGTCGATCTCGAAGCTCAACCAAGTGCGACACGAAACCCTCTTCGACAATGGTTTCATTTGAGTTCGTCTCAGGGCCCTCAAGAGCTTTAGGGGTCTCGGAGGGATCTTGATTATTATTAGATTCAGAAGCCATAGCTAATCTCGATTAATCGCGTGGCCGCTTCACTAGATAACGCTTACGAAGCCTTGCTCGAACGCGATCACGAAGCCGATTGTCGGCCTGCTCCTGCGCCCAGCTTCGTCCCGGCGCGCCCATGTAAAGACCGGAGCGTTGGTCGTAAACCGACTGGAAGTCGCGGTCGGAGTCGAAGGCTGAAGAGACATTGCCGGCAATGGCGTTGGCTTCAGACTCAAACTTCGATGCCTCGTCTGCAATGGAGTCGCCTAGGTTCGTCACCGTGTCTTTCACCTTACGTAGCTCTTCAAGCTCCATCTGACGCTGGATGTCATTCTTAACATCGCTTACGTATTTCTGCGCCCGACCAAGCAGGGTGCCCACTGTACGTGTCACGACCGGGAGGCGCTGAGGGCCTAAAACAATAAGCCCAATACCAGCAATTAAGACGAGCTCGGAAAACCCAATGTCAAGCACGATTCGACCAGACCAAGGCCATTAGACAGGCCGATCAAGAACCCGATGTGGTCTTGTCCTTTGCCTCAACGTCAATGGTCTGGGCAGACTCGACCTTGGCTGTCGGTGCAGACGGCTGCTGGCCTTCTGGCTTGGCATCCTCGGCGGTTGCCTCTTTCATGCCATCTTTAAACCCCTTGACTGCGCCCCCAAGATCGGAACCCAGATTGCGAAGTTTTTTGGTTCCAAAGACTAGCAAAACGACCAGCAAAACAATAAGCCAATGCCAGATGCTAAAGCTGCCCATGACGATGCTCCAATAAACCTTGGTGTTGAGTGCCTGTCGAGGGGACTTCCGGGCACAGACACCCGAAGGACTCCACGACGTTGAGCGTCAACGCGTTAAAAAGAGGCTGAGGCGCCCAACGGTTCTGGGCCCCCAAGCAAGTGAATGTGAAGATGATACACCTCCTGCCTACCAACCTTGCCACTATTCACCACAGTGCGAAAGCCATTCGGCGAGCCATTTTCACTGGCAAGGCCCTTCAGGCGGGTCATCATTCGACCAAGCAACTGGGCGTCTTCGGCCTCGGCAGTGGCCAGAGATTCGATATGGCGCTTGGGCACAACAAGAAGATGGAGCGGTGCCCGTGGGTGGATGTCATGAAATGCCACCATATCGTCATCTTCGAAGACCTTGTTTGCAGATATCTCGCCCCGAACAATTTTGCAAAACAGACAGTCAGACATTGCGGCTCCTAGGAAGGTCTTGGGCACGGGCATCGGCCTGGCGGGCCGCCTTTTCATCAAGACCCGACAAGCCCTCTCGACGATGAAGTTCGGCAAGCACCTGAGCAGGCCCAAGCCCATAACGATGAAGGGTCACCAGGCAGTGGAACCATAGGTCTGCGGTCTCGGCAACGATGCGCTCTTTATCGGCATCTTTACAGGCCATCACGGTCTCACAGGCTTCTTCACCTATCTTCTTTAACAGGCTGTCTTCGGGGCCCTTCAGGAGCTTCGCCACATAACTGACCGTGGGCTCTGCAGAAGCGCGCTGCGCAATGACTTCTTGAAGGCGATAAAAAACCGCTCCTAAAAGCTCAGGGGCCGCCCGATTTGTTTCCACTGAATTAGGTTTTGCCCCTGCCCCTGCCTGGCCCTCTAACTTGCTCCCTGCCGCCTCCTGCGACCGGCTTTCCCCGCCTTTAAGCCTCGCAGCGTAAATAAGGGCGGGATCCTTCTGCACGGGCTCAACAACCTGCCAGTCCTTGTTATTATCAAGCTGCTGAAAGAAACAAGACCGTCGGCCGGTATGGCAGGCAAGCCCTCCCACTTGCTCCACCTGCATAAGAATCACATCACCATCGCAGTCAAGCCGAATGGACTTTAGTTCTTGAAAATGTCCCGATTCTTCGCCCTTGTGCCAAAGCCGTTGACGAGATCTTGAGAAATACACCGCCTGACCTGTGATCAAGGTCTTCTCGAGCGCCTCGCGGTTCATATGAGCCACCATCAGCACACGTTGACTTTTTGCATCCTGAGCAATGGCGGTAACCAGGCCCTTGTCATCAAACCGTACTTGATCAAGCCAATCGGACACAGACCCCCCTTTTCTGCATGTACGCCTTCGCCTCTTGAATCGTGTGCTGCCCGAAGTGAAAAATACTCGCCGCAAGCACCGCGTCCGCGCGCCCCTCGGTGACCCCCTCAACCAAGTGATTAAGGTCGCCAACACCCCCCGAGGCAATAACAGGAATGCTAACGGCGCTTGAGACAGCGCGTATCAGCTCAAGATCGAATCCAGACCTCGTTCCGTCGCGATCCATACTGGTAAGAAGGATTTCACCCGCTCCAAGCGCTTCGACCTGCTCCGCCCAATCGAGTGCATCAAGTCCTGTTGGCTGTCGTCCGCCATGTGTAAAGACCTCCCAGGCCGATCGATGCCCCTTCAGCAGATCAGCCGGCCGACGTCGCGCGTCAATGGCTACAACAATGCACTGACTCCCAAAGCGATGGGCGGCATCGGAAATAAGTTTGGGCGACTGCACAGCAGCCGTATTCATACTGACTTTGTCGGCCCCTGCATTCAGAAGGCGCTGGACATCCTCGGGGAAACGAACGCCACCACCCACGGTAAGCGGAATAAAAACCTGGTTGGCTACCGCCTCAATCATCGGAAGGATGAGGTCGCGGTTATTCGACGAAGCGGTTATATCAAGAAAAGTGATTTCGTCAGCGCCATCAAGATCATATCGTCGGGCAACCTCTACGGGGTCGCCCGCATCACGCAGCTCGACAAAGTTGGTCCCTTTCACCACTCGCCCCGCGTCGACATCTAGGCAGGGAATAATGCGCTTGGCTAACAAAGCGGCGTTAGCTTAGTCGCCACCAAGCTGATCGGCCAGCTCTTGGGCTTTTGCAAAATTAAGTTGGCCCTCGTAGACAGCCCGACCAAGAATGGCACCCATGACACCTTCGTCTTCGAGGCCTGCAAGAATTTTGATGTCTTCAAGTCCCGAGACCCCGCCCGAGGCAATGACGGGAATACTGACCACACGCGCAAGGTTCACGGTGGCCTCGTGGTTCACGCCTGTCAGCATTCCATCTCGACCGATGTCTGTGTACAAAATGGCCTCAACACCGTCGTCTTCGAACTTGCGTGCAAGATCGACCACCTCGTGGCCCGACAGCTTGCTCCAGCCATCGGTTGCAACCTTGCCGTCTTTGGCGTCGATGGAGACAATGATCTGGCCAAGGAAGGCTGCACAAGCATCTTTAAGCAGTCCAGGATTTTTCACTGCGGCTGTGCCCATAACAACATAACTTGCGCCGTCATCGAGCATGCGTTCGACCGTTTCAAGGTCGCGAATGCCACCACCGACCTGAACGGGTATATCCCCTGCGGCCTTGATGATGCTTTTCAATGCGGCGTCATTACGAGGTCGTCCTGCGACAGCCCCATTGAGGTCAACGACGTGAAGTCGACGAGCGCCCTGTGCAATCCAGTGGGCGGCCATTTCGCCCGGATCGTTGGAAAAGACCGTTACATCCGAGAGGTCACCCTGTCGGAGCCTGACACACTGACCATCTTTAAGGTCGATGGCGGGGATAAGTAGAAGAGACATCGCGAGTGGGTAATTTAAAGCAAAACCTATCTTTGGTACACAGTGCCCGCTAGGGCTTCCACTGAATAAACTGTTTAAGAAACTGCAGGCCTGCTAAAGCGCTTTTTTCTGGATGAAACTGCGTAGCCACGATGTTATCTCTGGCTACCGCACAGGTAAAGGGTATACCGTAATTGGCCTCACCAAGACAATCGGCGCTGTTCGACGGTTCCGCGTGATAACTGTGGACAAAATAAAACCAGGCCGAGTCGTCAGCAGACGATGCTTGTGTACCGGAGAGCCCATGCGTAACCGGGTGATGACGAAGAAACCGTACTCGGTTCCAGCCCATGTGTGGCACCTTTAGTGGCTCGCCCATTGCGTCGCGTACCCCCCGATTTGCATGAAATCTCACAACCTCGCCAGGCAATACCGAAAGTCCCTGGGTGGACTTTTCCTCACTTCGATCAAAAAGCATTTGCTCGCCCACACAGATACCCAGAAAGGGCTTCGTTTCTATACATTCAAGCAATGCTTGCTTAAGACCTGATGACTCAAGGCTCGCCATGCAGTCATTCATGGAGCCCTGGCCAGGAAAAATGACGCGCTCCGCTTGTAATAATAAATCCGGCGAGCAGACGCGTTGAACCTCGTTCTCGTACTGGCCAAGCACCTGCAAAGCGGCATGCACCGCTCTTTGAACACTTCGGACGTTGCCGGATCCGTAGTCAACAATAGCAATCATCGGAGACGCCGTAAAGGCCTAGAGTTTTCCCTTGGTGGATGGAATAGCATCGTGGGGCAGCCGCGGATCAAGCTCAACGGCCATGCGAAGTGCCCGAGCGAAGGCCTTAAAAAGTGTCTCGCACTGATGGTGTGCGTTCTCTCCGCGAAGATTGTCAAGGTGAAGCGTGGCCTGGGCGTGGTTAACGAAGCCCTGAAAGAATTCATGAATGAGATCGAGGTCAAACTGGCCAACGAACTGTCGCGTCCACTCGCAATGAAACTCAAGGCCAGGTCGGCCCGACAGGTCAACAACAACCCGAGACAAGGCTTCGTCAAGAGGCACGTAGGCATGTCCATAACGTCTTACGCCTTGCTTGTTACCGATGGCTTTTGCGAAGGCCTGGCCTAGGGTGATACCGACATCTTCCACCGTATGGTGGGCGTCGATTTCAAGATCACCTTTGGCATGCACGTAAAGATCAATAAGGCCATGTCGGGCAATTTGATCGAGCATATGATCAAAAAAAGGAATGCCTGTATTCAGTTCCTTTTCGCCCGTTCCATCAAGGTTTAGGCGGACTTCAATTTGGGTTTCGGCCGTAGCCCGGCGTAGTTCGGCGGTTCGCATGGCGCAATGATACAGTTCGGCGCATGAGTGCGTCAGATAAAAGCGGGCAGGACGCCCAGATTGCAGTCGTTGAGAATGTTTATAACGTTGCGACCGGGAAGGTCGTTGCGGTCGGCCCTGGCGGTAAGGCCGGTGGCGCCTGTGAGGCCGGTGGCGCCTGTGAGGCCGTAGCCTCTCGGTTTTGGAGTCCCCTAGTTCACAGCCTGTCGCCCTACGTTCCCGGAGAGCAAGTCTCTGACGGCGAGCTTATTAAGCTCAACACCAACGAGAATCCCTATCCCCCCTCGGCCGCTGTCATTAAGGCCATCAGTCAGGTGATAGGTAGTGATGGTAGAGGCTTGCGTCTTTATCCTGACCCCACAAGCTTGGCGGTTCGTCAGTCTGCGGCTAAGCTCCAGGGACTGTCGGTCGAGCAGGTGTTCGTTGGAAACGGCTCCGATGAGGTTCTTGCCTTTGTATTCCAGACCCTTTTGAATCAGCCTGCAAAGGGGCCAGTCTACTTTCCCGACATTAGCTACAGCTTTTACCCGAGTTACTGCAGGCTTTATGGGGTGGCGCACAAAACCCTCCCGTTGAATGATGCCTTTGAGGTTCCATTGGATTCTCTCGACGAGGGCTCCCCGGCGGTTATCTTCCCCAACCCCAATGCACCCACGGGCAAGGCCCTTGCCCGGGCGCAAATTGAGTCTTTTCTTCAGAGTCATCCCGAAACCATGCTGGTTATCGATGAGGCCTACGTAGACTTCGGAGCCCAAAGCTGTATACCCCTTGTTCAGACGTATCCCAATCTCTTGGTCACGCAGTCACTCTCAAAGTCGCGCGCCCTGGCCGGTATGCGGGTCGGACTTGCCTTCGGTCACCGGGATCTTATCGAGGCATTAGTGCGGGCCAAAGACAGTTTCAATTCGTACCCGGTTGATCGACTGGCCCAGGCAGCGGCCAAGGCGGCGCTTGAGGATGAGGTCTGGTTAAGCCAGACGGTTGAGAAAATTACAGCCAGCCGCGATTGGCTTACGAGCTCTTTGCAGCAGCTTGGCTTTCAGGTTCTGCCCTCGAAGGCTAACTTTGTTTTTGCTCGGTACATGAAGGAAAGCGGTAAGCCGAGAAAGGACCGTTCAGGAGCTTTTTTTTACCAAGCGCTAAAAGATAACGGCGTGTTGGTAAGGCAGTTTAACCGCCCTCGAATCGAAGACTTTCTACGAATTACCGTAGGAAGTTCTTCGGAGGTTCAGGCTGTCGTGGAAGCCCTCGGTCGAATTCTTAAAGCCTAGAAAGGTCAGAGACCCAAGGCTGTTACGGTTAAGAAATTACGACACGCCAGACTGAGTGGCCTCTGGGCGATCGACAAGCTCCATGAGGGCCATGGACGCGCAATCTCCAGCACGAAAGCCCCACTTAAGAATTCGGCAATAGCCGCCTGGGCGGCTCGCGTAACGCGGACCGATTTCGTCGAAAAGTTTCACAACCGAATCGCGGTCACGAAGACGATTAAAAGCAAGCCGACGATTGGCCAAGGACGGGGTCTTGGCAATTGTGATTAAGGGCTCAACCACTTTACGCAGCTCTTTAGCCTTGGGGAGCGTGGTTTTAATGGCCTCGTGCTGAATGAGCGCGTTAGCCATGTTGCGGAACATAGCCGTTCGATGGGCCGTTGTCCGATTAAGCTTTCGCAGTCCATGACGGTGACGCATACAAGTTCTCCTAGAGGTTTTTTAGCGGTCTGTGCCTGCAGGCGGCCAGTTCTCGAGCTTCATGCCCAAGGTAAGGCCTCTGGATGCAAGGACTTCTTTAATTTCGTTAAGCGACTTACGCCCAAGATTGGGGGTCTTGAGGAGCTCGTTCTCGGTGCGCTGAATAAGGTCGCCGATGTAATAAATGCTTTCAGCCTTTAGGCAATTGGCCGAGCGAACCGTCAGCTCAAGGTCATCGACA
This sequence comes from Bordetella sp., assembly GCA_038111655.1. GTDB lineage: Bacteria > Pseudomonadota > Gammaproteobacteria > Burkholderiales > Burkholderiaceae_A > Hahnella. Next base: position 14,136 of record JAYNLI010000012.1, on the reverse strand, counting down.
GGGCGTAACAGCATGGGGTCCACCTGAGAGGCGCGTCCCGTATCTGCCAAGGGCTTTTCACCCTCAAGGGCAGCAAAGACAGAAAGCTGATCAACAAGGATACGAGCCGCCTGACGTACGGAATCTTCAGGCTCAATGACGCCATTGGTCTCGACCTCCATAACCAGTCGATCAAGGTCGGTACGCTGCTCAACACGGGCGCTTTCGACCGCGTAGCTCACGCGGGACACGGGCGAAAACGAGGCATCGAGAACAATACGGCCAATCGAGCGGGTGGTTTCATCGCCAAGGTTGCGCAAAGAGCCAGGCATGTAGCCGCGACCCTTTTCAACACGAACCTGCAGTTCAAGCCGCACATCGTCAGAGAGATTGGCAATGACGTGCTCGGGGTTAAGCACCGCAACATCATGAGGAAGATCAAAGTCGGCGGCCGTTACTGGGCCAGGGCCCTGCTTTCGCAGAGTTAGCAAAACATCGCTACGGCCTTCAAGACGGAAGACAACTCCCTTGAGATTTAAAAGGAGGTCAACAACATCCTCTTGTACACCTTCCATGGTGGAATATTCGTGCACAACACCGGCAATTTGTACCTCGGTGGGGGCGTAACCTTCCATGGACGAAAGCAAAACCCGGCGAAGGGCGTTGCCAAGGGTATGACCAAATCCCCGCTCAAAAGGCTCCATCACGATTTTTGCGGAATTTTGTGACAGAGGTTCAACTTCGATGATGCGTGGCTTTAAAAAGGCATTCAGCATTGGGAGTCCTTCTAAGGAAATGACAGACAATTAGCGCGAATAAAGTTCGACGATAAGGCTCTCGTTGATCTCAGCCGACAAGTCGGAACGATCGGGCACTTGTTTCAGAACGCCTTCCATTTTCTTGGGATCCACCGAAACCCACGAGGGAAAACCTTGCTGCTCGGCAAGCTCGAGCGAGGAAACAATGCGCGCCTGACCACGGGACTTCTCGGCAATCGCCACGATGTCGTTGGGTTTGATTTGAGCAGAAGGTACGTTCACGACGCGGCCATTGACCATAATGCTCTTGTGGCTCACCAACTGGCGTGCTTCTGCTCGCGTGGAGCCAAAACCCATGCGATAGACAATGTTGTCGAGTCGGGACTCAAGAATTTGAAGCAGACTTTCGCCTGTGTTGCCCTTTCGACTCGAGGCCTTGGCAAAGTAGCGACGAAACTGGCGCTCAAGCATGCCGTACATACGCTTAACTTTTTGCTTTTCACGCAACTGCTTGCCGTAGTCGGATGTTCGCGCGCCCGAGGTTCGGCCATGCTGGCCTGGCTTGGTGTCTTGCTTGCACTTGGATTCAAGAGAGCGTCGAGCGCTTTTGAATCCAAGGTCTGTGCCCTCTCGGCGAGAGAGCTTACAACGCGGTCCTGTATAACGTGCCACTGTTTTTCCTTTCGAAAGTATCGGGGGGATCGGTTAGCCCCGTGATAAAGGGCCTTCATTCCCCCGGATGTTCTGCTCTGTTAACTTGGCAGAACGGTGGGCTTAGTGATTAAAAATTAAATTCTCCTGCGCTTAGGCGGGCGGCAGCCATTGTGAGGAACAGGCGTGACGTCAGAAATCTGGGTAACACGAATGCCCAAGGCATTGAGCGCACGCACCGTCGATTCGCGTCCAGGCCCCGGGCCTTTTATACGAACCTCGATGTTCTTAACGCCGCACTCTACTGCCACCTTGCCTGCGGCCTCTGCTGCCACCTGTGCAGCAAAGGGTGTGCTCTTGCGTGAACCTTTGAAACCAGCACCGCCTGAAGTTGACCAAGAAAGCGTGTTGCCCTGTCGGTCAGTGATGGTGATGATGGTGTTGTTAAAGGATGCGTGAATATGAGCCACGGCGTCCGTGACATTCTTGCGAACCTTTTTTTTGCCGCGCTGACTGGCGCTACTACCGGTTTTTGCCATAACGAACGTCCTTTATTTCTTAAGGGTGATACTGCCCTTGCGAGGCCCCTTACGGGTGCGGGCATTGGTGCGGGTACGCTGACCACGAACAGGCAGACCCTTGCGGTGACGCATGCCTCTGTAGCAGCCAAGGTCCATCAGACGCTTGATGGACATAGAAATTTCACGGCGTAGATCACCCTCGGTGGTGAACCTGCCCACCTCGGTACGAAGCTTCTCAAGCTCGTCATCGGTTAAGTCTTTGACCTTCTTGGTGTAGGGAACGCCCACTGCGTCGCAAATCTCACGAGCACACGGACGACCGATGCCATAAATTGCGGTAAGACCAACGTCAGTATGTTGGTGGCTAGGGATGTTGATTCCAGCAATACGGGCCATGAGGCAGCTCCTTATTAACCTTGACGTTGCTTATGTCGTGGGTCTGTGCAAATAACGCGCACCACGCCATGTCGCTTGATGATTTTGCAGTTTCGGCAGATTCGCCGGACGGACGCTAAGACTTTCATAATGAATTTCCTTCAGTAAATTTCTATTTCGCTCGAAACACAATTCGGGCCCTGCTTAAGTCGTAAGGGGTCATTTCAACGGTGACTTTGTCTCCGGGAAGAATTCGGATGTAGTGCATACGCATCTTTCCAGAGATATGCCCAAGCACAACGTGGCCGTTTTCAAGCTTGACTCGAAACGTCGCGTTCGGCAGATTCTCCAGAATCTCCCCCTGCATCTGAATGGCATCGTCTTTAGCCATTTAGCGGCCGAACCCCCCTTTGAAATTAGTCTTCTTCAACAGACTTTCATACTGCTGCGACATGACGTAGGACTGAACCTGAGACATGAAGTCCATGGTGACCACCACAATAATTAGAAGGGATGTGCCGCCGAAGTAGAAGGGAACGTTCCACTTCATGACCAAGAATTCCGGCAAGAGGCAGACCAGTGTGATGTAAATCGCGCCCACAAGGGTAAGACGCATAAGAATTTTGTCGATGTAACGAGCCGTCTGATCGCCGGGTCGAATGCCAGGAACAAAGGCGCCACTCTTCTTAAGGTTCTCAGCCGTATCTTTGCTATTAAATACAAGTGCTGTGTAGAAAAAACAGAAAAAGATAATAGCTGCCGCGTAAAGGCCAATGTAAAGAGGCTGTCCGGGTGAGAGAGAGGCCGCGAAATCGGAGAGCCAGCGAAAGCTATCTTCTCCACCTTGTCCACTGCTAAACCAAGACGTAAGGGTGGCAGGAAACAGGATGATGCTTGAGGCAAAAATAGGGGGGATGACGCCAGACATATTCAGTTTAAGAGGCAGATGAGACGACTGTCCCTGATAGATCTTGTTGCCCACCTGACGCTTTGCGTAATTCACAAGAATACGACGTTGGCCGCGCTCAACGAAGACCACAAAGGCGGTTACAAGAACCACCAAACCAATGATGACAATAAGAACAATAGCCGTCATTGAGCCTGTGCGAACCAACTCGAAGAGGCCTCCGAGTGCAGCGGGCAAGCCTGCAACAATACCTGCAAAAATAATAATTGAAATGCCGTTGCCCAAGCCGCGCTCGGTGATTTGCTCGCCAAGCCACATTAAAAACATGGTGCCTGTCACAAGCGAAACAACTGTGGTGAAACGAAAGGCAAGGCCAGGGTCAATGACTAAGCCTGGCTGCGATTCAAGCGCTACAGAAATACCAATGGCCTGAACAATGGCAAGCACCACGGTGGCATAACGCGTGTACTGAGTGATTTTACGGCGGCCCGCCTCGCCCTCTTTCTTAAGGGACTCCAGTGTCGGCGAAACGACCGTCATGAGCTGCATGATGATGGAGGCAGAGATGTAAGGCATGATTCCAAGCGCAAAGACCGTAAAACGCGAAAGCGCACCGCCTGAGAACATATTGAACATCCCTAGGATGCCACCCGCCTGTGATTTAAACAGTGCAGCAAGCTCGTTTGGGTCAATGCCCGGAACAGGGATATGGGCCCCAAGACGATAGACGACCAAAGCTAACACCAGGAACAACAGGCGTCGGCGCAGATCGGCAAATTTATCGGTGCTTGGGCGCATGGAACTTTAAAGAGTCTCTGAGAAAACCTTCTTAGGCCTGGGCCGAGGCTTCGGCGCGAGCCTGCTTGGAGGGAAGCTTGCGAACCTTCGGTGCGGGCTCGGGCAACTCAACGCTACCGCCGGCTTGCTCGATTGCCTTTTTGGCTCCTGCGGTCACCGCAAGACCCCGAAGTTTTTTGGCGCTACTTAAGCTGCCAGAAAGAATAACCTTGGCCTGACGCGCGAGCTCGGAAACCACTCCTGCCTGCTTAAGCGCCAGAAGATCCACTTCTTCAACGGGAAGGCGCTGAAGGTCGGAGAGGCGAACCTCCTCGGTGAATTTTCCAAACGGGGCGGTGAACCCGCGCTTTGGGAGTCGACGATGCTTAGGCATCTGACCGCCTTCAAAACCAACTTTATGAAAGCCACCGGAGCGCGACTTTTGGCCTTTGTGTCCACGACCTGCTGTTTTTCCAAGGCCAGAACCAATGCCGCGGCCAACACGCTTCTTCGCATGCTTAGCGCCCTCGGCAGGCGCGATGGTATTGAGTCGCAATGTATCGTCCATGATGAATCCTTAGATAACCTGAACCAGGTAGTTAACCTTGTTGATCATTCCGCGCACGGCGGGGGTGTCCTCGAGCACGCGTGTCTGACGAATTTTTTTCAGACCGAGACCAAGCACTGTGGCCTTGTGATCGGCACGTGTCCCGATGGGACTTTTTACGAGCTTTATGGTGAGGGTTTTCTTTGTCATTGTCGCCGCCTTTGTATAACGTGACTGCCTTAGGACAGAATTTGTTCAATGGCCAGGCCGCGCTTGTTAGCAACCTGAGAGGGGGTCTGCATGTTTGCTAAGCCGTTAATGGTTGCGCGAACCATGTTGTAAGGGTTGGTGGACCCAATGCTCTTGGCAACAACATCGGTTACACCCATGACCTCGAAGATGGCGCGCATAGGTCCGCCCGCAATAATCCCGGTTCCTTTTGCGGCGGGCGAAATAAGAACTTTCGAGGCACCATGACGGCCGGTCACTGTGTGATGAAAGGTGCCGCCCTTTAAGGGTACGCGCACCATTCGACGACGGGCTTCATCCATGGCCTTTTGCACGGCGAGAGGAACCTCGCGTGACTTGCCCTTACCCATTCCAACGCTTCCGTCACCGTCACCAACGACGGTAAGTGCCGCGAACCCGAGCACGCGTCCACCTTTAACGGTTTTACTGACTCGGTTAACAGCAATCATTTTTTCCCGAAGCCCGTCGTCACGCTCCTCGGTGTTTACTCGTGCCTGCATTTTTGCCATGGTCTAATTCCTTAGCGCTAAAACTGAAGACCGCCCTCGCGGGCTGCGTCGGCGAGGGCCTTGACCCTGCCGTGGTATCGGAAACCAGAACGATCGAAGGCAACCGTAGAGATGCCTGCCGCTTTGGCCTTCTCGGCGACCCGTCGGCCAACAAGGCTAGCTGCCTCGGCATTGCCACCCTTACCGGTTTTCCCCACCAACTCGGACCGTACTTCGGCCTCGGCTGTTGAAGCCGAAACCAAAACTTTGCCTGCAACGGGGTCCGAAATGGTTGCGTAAATATGAAGATTGGTGCGATGCACGGAGAGTCGGGCCACGCGAAGTTCGCGGATTTTTGCCCGGGCCTGTCGCGCCCTTCGCAGTCGATTTTGTTTCTTGTCCATAACGTCGATTCGCCTTGTCCGAAATTATTTCTTCTTGGTTTCTTTGATGATGACCACTTCGTCGATGTAGCGGACACCCTTACCTTTGTAAGGCTCCGGGGGGCGAAATGCGCGCACTTCTGCCGCCACCTGGCCAACCCTTTGTTTATCAATGCCCTTAATGACGATCTCGGTAGGCGTCGGTGTCTCGGCCTTAATACCTTCGGGAAGGGCGTAATCAACTGGATGGGAGAACCCCAATGACAAGTTCAGTGACTTGCCCTGTGCGGCGGCCCTGTATCCCACACCAATAAGACTTAGCTTTTTCTCAAAACCCTGAGAGACGCCTTGCACCATATTGAAGACCAGGGCACGTAAGGTGCCGCTCATGGCTTTCGCCTCTCGGCTTTCATTGGCCACCTTAAAGCTCAATTCATTGTTGGTGTTTTCAATAACAACGTCACCATTAAGAGTTTGGGTCAGTGTGCCTAAGGGGCCCTTCACCGTAATTTGTTCAGCAGCAATGGTTGCCTCTACGCCTTTGGGCAGAGGCACCGGGTATTTCGCAATTCGTGACATGGTTTGGCTTCCTTACGATTAGGCAACGATGCCGATGACTTCACCGCCCACACCCGTTGTGCGTGCCTTACGATCTGTCATGAGGCCCTTGGGGGTGGAGACAATAGCGACGCCAAGGCCATTCATAACCGTTGGCAGCGTCTCGCGCGATCGGTAAACACGCAAGCCAGGCTTGGAAATGCGCTCGATTCGCTCGATGACGGGTCGGCCTGCATGGTATTTAAGGTCGATTTGAAGGTCTAGCTTGGCGCCAGCGCCGCGGATCTCGAAGCCATCGATGTAACCTTCTTCTTTCAGAAGAGAGGCAATAGCAACCTTCAACTTGGAAGAAGGCATTTGCACCGTCCGTTTTTCAACCCGCTGTGCATTACGAATGCGGGTAAACATATCGGCGATGGGGTCATTCATGCTCATATCAGCAACCCTTTAATAATCTGTTTAACGAACTACCAACTGGCCTTGGTAAGGCCCGGAATCTCGCCTCGAAAAGCGGCTTCACGAAGCTTTGCTCGGCCGAGCGCAAACATACGGAAGGTGCCGCGCGGGCGGCCTGTGAGCTCGCAACGAGAGCGCATACGAGTTGGGTTTGCATTACGCGGAAGCTTTTGCAGGGCAAGCCGAGCCTCATACCGCTCTTCTTCCGTTTTTGACTGATCTTGAATAACCGCCTTAAGCACAGCGCGTTTGGCTGCGTACTTTTCAACCAATGCAGCACGCTTCTTTTCGCGATTAATAAGTGAGAGTTTTGCCATAGTGAAGGACCTAATCTCTAAGCTAGTTTTTAAATGGGAACTTGAAGCCCTCGAGAAGCGCCTTGGCTTCTGCATCGTTCTTCGCAGTAGTGGTAATGCTAATGTTTAAGCCGCGTACAGCGTCGACCTTGTCATACTCGACTTCAGGAAAAATGATTTGCTCTTTAACACCAATGTTGTAGTTGCCACGGCCATCGAAGGCCTTGCCCGAGATACCACGAAAGTCGCGCACTCGGGGAAGCGCGATGGTGACAAACCGGTCAAGGAACTCGAACATTCTTACACCACGTAAAGTGACCATAGTGCCAATGGGATAGAGCTCGCGAATTTTAAAGCCGGCAATGGCCTTACGGGCACGGGTTGTTACGGGCTTTTGACCCGCAATTTTCGTAAGGTCGGAAACGGCTCCTTCCAGGGCCTTTTTATCTGCGACGGCCTCACCTACACCCATATTCAGTGTAATTTTGGAAAGTCGAGGCACTTCCATGATGCTCTTGTAGCCGAACTTTTTCATAAGCTCGGGGGCAATGGTTTCTTTATAAATTTGTTGCATGCGCGACATGAGTCGAACTCCTTGCGATGATTAAGCAGTGGCCGGACTTGGAACCGGCTGGCGATCGGACTTGAAAACACGCTGCTTTTTACCCGAGGCGTCAACCTCGATGGCAACCCGATCGGCCTTGTTTGTTTTGGTGTTCAGAATGGCAAGATTCGACTGGTGAATCGGCATTGTCTTGTCGATAATTCCGCCCTGCTCGCCCTTCATTGGGTTGGGAAGGACATGCTTTTTGACGATATTGATGCCCTCGACAACAAGATGATCAGGGTCTGTGCGACGAAGCACCACACCGGACTTCCCCTTGTCTCGACCTGAGATAACGATAACCTGATCGCCTTTACGTAACTTGTTCATACCGTAACCTTTAATTCCAATTCGCTGGGTCTGAAATAAAACAAATGGCAGTTCGCCGAATGACTAAATAACCTCGGGCGCTAACGAAACGATCTTCATGAACTTTTCGCTACGCAGCTCGCGAGTGACCGGTCCGAAGATACGGGTGCCAATGGGCTCGAGCTTGGCGTTCAACAAGACCGCTGCGTTGCCGTCAAATCGAATCAAGGAGCCATCGGGACGCCGCACGCCCTTGGCCGTACGCACAACCACGGCGTTATAAATTTCGCCTTTTTTAACACGGCCTCGAGGCGCCGCCTCTTTAATTGAGACCTTAATTATGTCGCCAATGCCTGCATAACGGCGCTTTGAGCCGCCAAGTACCTTGATGCACAACACAGAACGTGCGCCGGTGTTATCGGCCACGTCCAGACGAGATTCTGTCTGAATCATAATGACACTTCCAAAAAGTGAATGATCGAAAAACTAAAACAACAAAACCAGGTTCAAAACGGATTTAAACAACTCCCCAACTTTGCCGGGCTCTTTTAGAGAAACGCCGTGTCTAAGATAGGACTTGGCGTAACCACTAAGACAACAAACGCATTCCCGACGAGTATTGGGCCCCGTTTGGGGGGCAGGACAACCAAAAGACTTATATTATAACCTACTTCATGTGCTAGACGCTCCTTTCAGGAGCGCCTGGAACGCAAACCTATCGCTCTAAAGTTAAGCAACCACCGCTTTCGCGACAAGTTTTGTCACTGTCCAGGCCTTTGTCTTGGAAATGGGCCGCGTCTCGGCAATTTCTACCGTGTCGCCGGTCTGAACATTGGGGTCTTCGGAGTGCGCGTGGTACTTTTTCGATCGAACCATAAACTTACCGTAAATAGGGTGCTGAAGACGGCGCTCGACCAGCACAGTTACCGTTTTTTGCATCTTGTCACTGACAACGCGACCGACCAAGGTGCGGGTTAGTGAAGCTGTCTGAGCTGTCATGCGCTCTTCCTCTCGCGAATAATGGTTTTAACTCGAGCAATATCACGGCGAACGCGGCCAAGTTGTGCGGTATTGGAGAGTTGTTGGGTGCCGTGCTGCATACGCAGGTTGAAATGGGCCTTAAGAAGTTCAGTGAGCTCTTTGCCCAGATCTTCCACCGACTTGGTTCGAAGTTCTGCGTTGTTCATAGTTTTGTCTCAGTAGAAAATAGGCTAATTGCTTAACGGCCAACCTGGCGCGTTACAAATGTTGTTAACAAAGGTAGCTTGGCTGCAGCCAGTCGAAAAGCCTCGCGGGCCAAGTCTTCTTGCACACCATCCATCTCGTAAAGGACCTTGCCCGGCTGAATCTCGGCAACATAGTACTCAGGGTTTCCCTTGCCGTTACCCATACGAACTTCAGCGGGCTTTCTTGAGATAGGCTTATCGGGGAAGATGCGAATCCAGATACGACCGCCCCGTTTGATGTGGCGAGTCATGGCACGTCGTGCCGCCTCGATTTGACGAGAGGTTAAACGCCCACGCGTGGTGGCTTTTAAACCAAATTCGCCAAAAGAAACATCGGCTCCACGGGTGGCAAGGCCGGTATTACGGCCCTTTTGTTCTTTGCGGTATTTTCGGCGTGATGGCTGAAGCATAGTGGATCCTTAGGGGAGCTCTTAGGAGTTGGCTGGGCCATCGGAGGCCTCAGCAGGAGCAGCGGGCTGCTCGGAGGCCGCGGCTTTACGAACACGTTTAACAACAGGTTTGGCGTCTTCTTGGGCTGCGTCGCCCGGGGCGCGTGGCTTACGTGCTGGCGGTCGGCGATTAGGCTTTTGGTCATCCTTAAATTCTTGCTCGGTCGCTGCAAGCACGGGTGCATCTGCACGACCAAGGGTGTCACCTTTGTAAATCCAGACCTTGACGCCAATAATGCCGTAGGTTGTCAGGGCCTCCGCGAAGCCGTAATCGATATCGGCACGCAGCGTATGAAGAGGCACTCGGCCCTCTCTGTACCACTCGGTACGCGCAATTTCCGCCCCGTTCAGTCGGCCCGCACTCATAATCTTGATGCCTTGGGCGCCAAGACGCATGGCATTTTGCATGGCACGTTTCATGGCACGCCGGAACATAATTCGCTTCTCGAGCTGTTGGGTAACACTTTCGGCAATCAGCTGGGCATCGACTTCTGGCTTACGAATCTCTTCGATGTTGACGTGTACAGGTACGCCCATCATTTTGGAGAGCTGAGTTTTTAGGGCTTCAATATCCTCTCCCTTTTTGCCAATAACGACGCCAGGCCTTGCACTAAAAATAGTGATCTTTGCATTCTTGGCCGGACGCTCGATAAGAACTCGACCAACCGCAGCGGACTTAAGTTTCTTCTTGAGGAAATCGCGAACTTTGATGTCTTCGTTCAGCATACGGCCGAAGTCGCGATGAGGGGCAAACCAGCGCGACGACCAGTTGCGAGAGACGGCAAGTCGAAAGCCGGTTGGATGTATTTTCTGACCCATGAATTGGTTCCTGAATTAGTTTCCGACAGTAATGCTGATATGGCAGGTGGGCTTCTCGATGCGAACACCTCGCCCTTTGGCCCGGGCAGAAAAGCGGCGGAGTTTGGTTCCGCGCTCGACCGTGATGGTTTTTACCTTAAGTTCGTCGATGTCCGCGCCATCGTTATGCTCTGCATTGGCAATGGCCGATTCGAGCAACTTTTTCACAATATCAGCGGCCTTTTTCTCGGTGAAGTTCAAGGTGTTCAAGGCGGACTCGACCGGCTTACCGCGAATGAGGTCTGCCACCAGTCGACCTTTTTGGGCCGACAACCGCACGCCACGTAGTTTTGCTGAGGTTTCCATAAACAGTCCTTGTTTCTACTTTTTCTTCTTATCGGCCGCGTGACCTTTGAAGGTGCGGGTTAGGGCAAACTCACCAAGCTTGTGGCCCACCATGTTGTCGGTAATAAAAACCGGCATGTGCTGTTTGCCGTTGTGCACAGCGATGGTTAGACCAACAAACTCAGGCAGGATGGTTGAGCGACGCGACCAGGTTTTGATTGGGCGCTTATCTTTGGTCGTAACTGCGGCATCGACCTTCTTGACCAAATGGTCGTCTACGAAGGGGCCTTTTTTGGCGGAACGTGACATAGGGGTAACCTTTAACCGTTATTTGCGCTTATGGCGGCTGGTGACAATCATGGAACTTGTGCGCTTATTGCGGCGAGTGCGGTAGCCTTTGGTTGGCGTACCCCACGGGCTTACCGGCTCACGAGCCTCACCGGTACGACCCTCACCACCACCATGTGGGTGATCGATAGGGTTCATGGCCACGCCACGAACCGTAGGACGGATACCGCGCCAACGCGTTGCACCGGCCTTACCGAGCTGACGGAGGTTATGCTCGCCGTTGCCGACTTCGCCAAGAGTGGCGCGGCACTCGACATGAACCCGGCGAACCTCGCCCGAGCGAAGTCTTAGCTGCGCGTAGCTTCCCTCACGCGCAAGAAGTTGAGCGCTTCCGCCTGCCGATCGGGCAAGCTGGGCGCCTTTTCCTGGCAAGAGCTCGATACAGTGGATGGTTGAACCCACCGGAATGTTACGAATGGGCATTGCATTGCCTGAACGAATTGGTGCCTCTTGGCCGCTCATGAGCGTTGCGCCAACTTCGAGCCCTTTGGGTGCAATGATGTAGCGACGCTCGCCATCGGCATAACAAAGCAGCGCGATATGCGCGCTTCGGTTGGGGTCGTATTCAATACGCTCTACCTTTGCCGGAATACCATCTTTAAGGCGACGAAAATCGATGACTCGATAATGCTGTTTGTGTCCGCCACCCCGGTGACGCGTGGTGATACGGCCAAGGTTGTTTCGGCCTGCGTTTGTGGACTGTGGCTCGACAAGCGCAGCAAAGGGCTTACCCTTGTGGAGGTCTGGGTGAACAACCTTGACCATGGCACGTTGGCCGGCCGAGGTTGGCTTCATTTTAACGACGGGCATGGTTACGCTGCCTCCCCTGCGAAGTTAATTTCTTGGCCGGGCGCAAGACAAACGTAGGCTTTACGCGTGTTGCGACGACGGCCGATGCTGCGGCCATAGCGCTTAACCTTGCCTCGCACATTGATTGTATTCACGGAAGCCACTTGAACTTTGAACATAAGCTCAACAGCAGCCTTAATTTCGGGCTTCGTTGCGTCAGCAAGAACACAAAAAGCAACCTGGTTATTGGACTCGCCGATTTGTGTGCTCTTCTCGGAAATGACCGGCGAGAGCAGAACCTTCATAAGCCGTTCTTGGTTCATGACAACATCTCCTCAAACCGACTTAAAGCTGCGCGAGTGACAACAACCTTGTCGAAATAAATTAAAGAAAGCGGATCGGCAGCCTCGGGCTCAATAACCGCGATGGACTGCAGATTACGGGATGCAAGATACAAGGTCTCGTCGAAAGCCTCGGTAATAAGAAGAACCGAGTCCATTCCCATTTGCTTAAGTTTGTCCGCCACAAGCTTGGTTTTGGGCGCATCGACCGAGAAAGTCTCGACAACAACAAGCCTGTCTTCGCGCGCGAGCTGAGAAAGAATGGACCGGACACCTGCCCGGTACATTTTTTTGTTCAGCTTATGGCTGTAGTTCTCTTCAGGCGAATTGGGAAAGACCTTGCCACCACCGCGCCAAAGTGGGCTTGAGGCGCGTCCCACGCGGGCGCGACCTGTTCCCTTTTGACGCCAAGGCTTGCGAGTAGACTTATTGACCTCGCTTCGATCCTTTTGGGCCCGATTGGCACTACGCGCATTGGCTTGATAAGCAACCACAACCTGATGAACAAGTGGTTCGTTGAAATCGCGATTAAAGACAACGTCGGCCGCCTGCACTTTACCCGCAGACTGGCCCGATTCGTTTATGAGTGTAAGTTCCATAGTTTCTTGTCCCTTGGGCCGTGACGATTAGGCTTTTGTTGCCGACTGCGCCGATGCTTGGCGAACGGCGGGACGAATAATGATGGTGCCCTCGCGTGAACCAGGCACCGCACCCTTTAATAACAAAAGGCTGCGCTCGGCGTCGACACGAGCAACTTCAAGGTTTTGTACTGTACGGCGCACACTTCCGAGGTGGCCAGGCATTTTTTTACCAGGAAAAACACGGCCAGGATCTTGGGCCATACCAATTGAACCTGGAACATTGTGCGACCGGGAGTTACCGTGCGAGGCCCGCTGAGAGCCGAAGTTGTGTCGCTTGATGGTTCCGGTGAAACCCTTACCTTGGGTGGTTCCAGTAACGTCAACTTTTTGTCCTGCCTCGAAGAGGCTTGCAGGAATAACCTGCCCCATGGAGTACCCACCGAGCTGCTCGTCAGTTAAGGGAAACTCGCCCATGAGTTCTGCGGCTTGAACACTGGCTTTGGCAAAGTGCCCGACAAGAGCCTTGGACACGCGTTTAGGCCTGCGGCTTCCGAAGCCAACCTGAACAGCGGCATAGCCGTCGGTGGTGGTTGATTTAATTTGCGTCACGCGGTTGTCAGACACATCGACTACGGTTACGGGAATGGTGTCCCCGTCATCCGTAAAGATGCGTGTCATGCCAACCTTACGACCAATTAGTCCAAGGCTCATTTTTTTCTCCGAATCCCAGCTTCGATTGGCTAGGAGTGATCAAACAACGTTATTTTGGTACCTCTTCCTTTTCGTGAAGGTGTTTTTACACGAAATTCTCAAGTGTATACTACTTTTGGCTGCTAGCACAACACTCTGTATTGCGCTAGCAATTCAAGCTTTACTGCAGCTTAATCTCAACATCCACACCGGCAGGAAGGTCGAGCTTCATCAGAGCATCCACTGTCTTGTCGGTAGGGTCTACGATGTCCATGAGACGTTGATGCGTGCGGATCTCAAACTGATCTCGAGAGGTTTTGTTCACGTGCGGGCTGCGCAGAATGTCAAACCGGCGGAAACGCGTGGGGAGTGGAACAGGGCCCCTAACAACGGCGCCAGTCCGCTTCGCGGTATCAACAATTTCAATGGCCGATTGGTCAATGAGTTTGTAATCGAAAGCCTTAAGTCGAATACGAATTTTTTGCTGCATAGAAACCTCTGAAAAGAACGTTAAAAGAGCGAGAAAGAACAAAAAAGCCTGGTCGATGGACCAGGCCGTTTCAAAGCGTTACTCAATCACCTTGGCGACGACGCCGGCACCGACGGTTCGGCCACCCTCGCGGATAGCAAAGCGCAGGCCCTGCTCCATGGCAATGGGGGCAATGAGCGTGACCGTCATCTTCACGTTGTCGCCCGGCATCACCATCTCGG
>JAYNLI010000011.1:0-44310 GCA_038111655.1 Bordetella sp. | reverse complement strand
GCTCAGCCATTAAAGGAAAGGGCTAGCTATGTTTATCTTCGTCGTTCTTCTTGCCATTTCAGCAACCGTCGTGTGGTTGTGGAAGTCACCGAATCAGCGCCGCAAACTGCTTACCCGACCTATTTATGCTGCCTTTAAACGATCTCTTCCAAGCATGTCGGAGACCGAACGCGCCGCCTTGGAGGCAGGCACGGTCTGGATTGAGGCGGATATTTTTAAAGGCAAACCCAATTTTCATCGGCTTGCCCAATTGGCCTCGCCCAAGCTCACTGCCGAGGAAGAATCTTTTTTAAAAAACGAGGTGGTCGAAGCCTGCCGTCTTGTCAACGACTGGGAGGTGTCGCACGAGACCTACGACATGTCCGCCGAGGCCTGGCAATTTATTAAAGATAAAGGTTTTCTTGGCATGATTATTCCCAAGGCCTATGGCGGTCTTGAGTTCTCGGCCTATGCCCAGTCGCAGGTTATTGCGCGGCTCTCCACCCGATCGTCGCCGTTAGCCGTCTCGGTTATGGTGCCCAACTCTTTGGGGCCAGGCGAGCTGCTGCTTCACTATGGTACCGAGGAACAAAAACAGCAATACCTGCCCCGGCTTGCCAAGGGCATTGAGGTTCCAGCCTTTGCCTTGACCAGCCCCTGGGCGGGCTCGGATGCTGCGGCCATTCCTGATGTCGGAATCGTCTGCAAAGGCCAGTGGCAAGGTAAAGATGTTTTAGGCATGCGCGTGAACTGGAACAAACGCTACATCACACTTGCTCCGGTGTGCACCGTGTTAGGTCTTGCCTTTCGGCTTTATGACCCCGAACGACTTTTGGGTGAGACCGAGGATATTGGAATTACCTGTGCCCTGGTACCACGTGAGCATCCCGGCGTTGTGATTGGCCGCAGGCACATTCCTTTAAACACTTTCTTTATGAATGGGCCCACCCAGGGCAGCGATGTCTTTATGCCTCTTGAGTTTATTATTGGTGGGCCCGCCATGGCCGGCCAAGGCTGGCGCATGCTTATGGAATGCCTGTCGGCAGGCCGCGGCATTTCTTTGCCGTCGGCCAATGCGGGCATCTCGCAGCTAGTGTCGTTCTATGCAGGCGGCTACAGCCGTGTGCGCAGCCAGTTCAAAACGCCCATTGCCCGGTTTGAGGGCATCGAAGAGCCGCTCGCACGCATTGCCGGTTACACCTACTTAAACAATGCCATTCGAACCTTGTCTGCAATGGCCATTGACCTTGGCGAAAAGCCCTCGATTGTCTCGGCCATTGCGAAATACCATGTCACCGAACGCGCTCGCACCGTGGTAAACGACGGCATGGACATTGTGGGTGGAAAAGGCATTTGCCAAGGGCCATCCAACCCCTTGGGCATGGCCTACCAGCAAATGCCTGTAAGCATTACCGTGGAAGGCGCTAATATTTTGACCCGTAGTCTCATTATTTTTGGTCAAGGTGCCGTGCGCTGCCACCCCTATGTGCTTGCTGAAATGCAGGCGGCACGTATGAAGAACGATGAGGGACTGGTTCAGTTTGATAAGGCCTTCTGGTCGCACGTGACCTTTGGAATGACCAATGGTGCCAAGGCCCTTGGCCATGGGCTTACACGTGGTGTCTTCGCCAAACCCTATGGCCCTGTGCCTTCGGCCTTTCAGGCCGAGGCCAAAAAGCTTGTGCAATTTTCGGTGGCCTTTGCCTTTCTTGCAGACATGGCCATGCTGAGTCTCGGTGGAAGCCTTAAGCGCAAAGAAAAGATTTCCGCGCGACTCGGAGATATTTTGTCAATGCTCTTTGCTGCCAGTTGCGCAATCAAGCAGTACGAAATATTGGGCGAGCCCGCCTCTTTAAAAACAACCGCTCAGTGGGCCGTACGTGACTGTCTTTACAAGGCAGCGCAGGCCTTTGGTGCTGTGCTTGCCAACTACCCAAACCGTATTCTTGGAAGGCTACTTGCAGCATGGCTGTTCCCCTTGGGTATAGGCCAACGGCCGCCATCCGATGAGCTTGGTCGTCGCGCCGCCGCAAGCATTAGCTCGCCAGGCGAGGCTCGCGACATGCTTACCGCCCTTTGCGTAGGCACCGATCAAAACAAGGACCCCGTGACTTCGCTTCAGAAAGCACTCGATGCCTTGTTAAAAGCCGAGCCCATTGATGCGCGTATTCGTGCGGCCGAAAAGACGGGGCTCTTCCGCGGTCATCCACTTGCCAATGTGCGAGACCTACCCAAGCTTGCTGCAGAAAAAGGAGTTATTACGCGCGAGGAACTTGAACAACTTCTTGAGCGCGACCGGTTGCGTGATGAAGTGATTCACGTGGACGACTTCCCCTTCGGGATTCACGAAGCCCAACAAAATATGGCTTCTGAAACTAGCAAAAAAAACAAAACAGGCTCACGTACGAAATCAACGAAGCCCGCGACCGAGAGTTCTGAGGACTCGGGCCCAACCTCACCATCCACTTCTGAACGAAAGGCTGCTTAAGCCATGAGCCAATCTCCACGCGCCGTCTATCTTGTTGACGGCATGCGAACACCCTTCTTAAAGGCAAAGGGTACGCCCGGGCCTTTTGCGGCTTCTGACCTCGCTGCAGCGGCAGCGCAGGCTCTAATGCTGCGTCAGCCTTTTGCGGCGAAAGACTTCAGTGAAGTTATCTTGGGTTGTGCCGCCCCTGCCGCTGAAGAGGCCAACATTGGTCGTATTGTGTCGCTGCGTATTGGTTGTGGTGAAAAGGTTCCCGCCTTTACCGTCATGCGTAACTGCGCCTCGGGCCTGCAGGCCATTGATTCAGCCATGCTGAATATTCAAATTGGACGCTCGGAACTTGTGCTTGCCGGAGGCGTCGATGCCTTGTCGCGCACGCCGCTGCTTTATGCCGATGCCATGGTGCGTTGGTTCTCGGCCATGGGCCAGAAGAAAACACCGATGCAAAAGCTTGGTCACTTCACCCGGCTTCCCATGGTGGCCATGTTTGCCCCGGTTATTTCTATTTTGAAGGGCCTCACAGACCCAGTGGTGGGCCTCTCGATGGGGCAAACCGCAGAGAACCTTGCCCACCGCTTTGGTATTACCCGCCAAGACATGGACCTCTTTGCCAGCCGCAGTCATGTGCGTGCCGCTTGTGCCCAAGAGCAAGGCCGCTTTGCCAACGAGCTTGCTCCCCTTATTGATTCCAAGGGAACAGTCTACGACCGTGATGATGGCGTTCGGGCCGACTCCAACCTGGAGGGCCTTGCCAAACTTCGGCCTGTCTTCGATAAACCCTACGGCAATGTCACGGCAGGTAATAGCTCGCAGGTGACCGACGGGGCAGCCTGGGTCATTCTTGCCTCGGAGCAGGCCGTGAAGGACCACGGCTTAACACCGCTTGCGCGCCTCGTTGACCTGCAATGGGCCGGGCTTGACCCCGCGCAGATGGGCCTTGGTCCCATTCATGCAGCAACCCCGCTCTTACAGCGTCATAAACTCAAGATGCATGACATTAATCTTTGGGAAATTAACGAGGCCTTTGCCGCACAAGTGATTGGCTGTTTACGGGCCTGGCAAGATACGAGTTACGCCAAAGAGCAACTAGGGCTTTCAGGCCCCATGCCCGGTCTTGATGAAGAAAAACTGAATGTAAATGGAGGGGCCATTGCCATTGGCCATCCAGTGGGCGCCTCGGGTGCACGCATTCTGCTACATCTTGCTAACGCCATGAAGGCACGAGGCGAAAAGAAAGGCCTGGCTTCCATTTGTATTGGCGGTGGTCAAGGCGGTGCTGCACTTTTGGAGGGCTGCGTATGAACACCTTCTGGAAATTGGAAACCTGCGCTAAAGGCATTACCTGGGCAAGCCTAAACGTTGAAGAGGCAAGCCTTAACAAACTCTCGGCTGAGGTCTTGGATGAGTTTCGACAGATGCTCGATAGCTTTGATGCCAATCCACCCAAGGCCCTTGTTCTGCAATCGGGCAAACCAGTTGGTTTTATTGCTGGCGCGGACATTGAGGAATTCAAAAGTTTAGATAGTTCACAGAAGGTGCAGAGCCTGATTGCGCGAGGCTGGCACCTGTTTAACCGTTTTGCCAAGGTGCCCTACCCCACTATTGCCCTTATACGCGGCGTCTGTCTTGGTGGAGGGCTTGAACTCTCACTGGCATGCCGCTATCGAATTGCTGTGGATCATCCAAGTACTAAGCTTGGTCTACCCGAAGTGATGCTGGGCATTCTTCCGGGCTGGGGTGGTATGAAACGACTGCCCGAAGTCGTAGGCCCGCAACTTGCCCTTGACATGATGCTTACCGGTAAGAGCCTTGATGCGCGCCGAGCCAAGAAGGCTGGGCTGGTGGACCTGGCAGTGGCCGAGCGTGTTGCGCATTTGTCTGCCGAGCAGCTTGTGCTTTCGGGTAAACCCAAGGCAAAGGCCACGGGCTTAAAGGCCTTGCTTAACCAGCCTTTGCTTCGGCCCTTGGTGGCGCGCATGGCACGCAAGCAGGCCATGGCCAAGGCACGCCCCGAACACTACCCTGCGCCCTTTGCCATCATTGACACTTGGGAGAAGGCCAATGGCGACAGTCTGAAAGACCCAAGCCTGCTTGCAGGCATCGTCAGCACACCCACCGCGTTGAACCTGGTTCGAGTCTTCTTCTTGCAAGAACGATTAAAAGGCATTGGCAAGGCAGGACGAGCCGCCGAGAAAGGGCACCTGCACGTGGTAGGCGCTGGCACCATGGGCGGCGACATTGCAGCCTGGGCCGCTTTGCGGGGCTTTCAGGTCACGCTTCAAGACCAAGACCTTTCGCGCATTGCACCCGCCTTCGCACGTGCCCAAACCCTGTTTAGCCGACGCATTCGCGACCCCTACCTTTTGAAGCAGACGAAAGACCGGCTGCAGGCCGACCCTGCGGGTCATGGCATTCGCAAAGCCACCGTCATTATTGAAGCCATCTTCGAAAACCTGGAAGCCAAACAAGCACTCTTCCGACGACTTGAGGCCGAGGCATCCCCCAAGGCCATTCTGGCCACCAATACCTCAAGCCTAAAGCTCGAAGACATTCGAGATTGTCTAAAAGAACCCGAGCGACTTGTAGGCATCCACTTCTTTAACCCGGTTGCCCAGATGCCTCTTGTGGAAGTCATTCATGCGCGAGGCACACGCAAGGATTGTCTAGACGCTGCAACCGGCTTCGTTCGAAACCTTGACAAGCTGCCCCTGCCTGTCAAAAGCGCGCCGGGCTTCTTGGTGAATGCGGTGCTTGCGCCCTACATGCTTGCGGCTATGCGCAAGGTGGACGAAGGACTGTCGGCCGCCAGCATTGATGCGGCCATGACGCGGTTTGGCATGCCCATGGGACCGCTTGAGCTTGCCGACACGGTCGGCCTGGATATTGCCCTTGCAGCGGGATCGACCATTGCCCAAGCCCGTGGCGAAGACCTTAGCCTCACCGTACCGCGCTGCCTAAAGACTCGGGTGGATGCCAAGCAGCTTGGTAAGAAGACAAGCCAGGGCTTTTACCTTTGGAAAGATGGCAAGCGCGAGGAAGTCGGAGGCTCGAGGGCCACGGGTGCAGGCTCTTCGAGTAACCAGGAAACACTTGCCCTTACACTCATTGAACCCTTAGTAACCGCCGCGCAAGAACTTGTTCGCCAGGGCATTGTGGAAGACGCCGACCTAGCCGATGCGGGCATTATTTTTGGAACGGGCTTCGCACCCTTCCGAGGTGGACCGCTTCACTGGTGGGCGAGTCAAAGCAGTGGGCGTGCTCAGCCTGAGGCCAAGACACAAGCAGCCCCAGCTGAAGCCGTCTCCTCTTAAGCCTTGGCCTCCTTTCGTTTTCCCTGGCTCTGGAAGCTCTCGCCGCGATGGCGAGCGTGGCTTTTGCATTGGGGCTTCAATGTCTTTCCCGCCTTCCGGGGAACAGGGGGCAGGCTTATCTCGGTAAGCCCCGACTTTCTTACCATTACTGCAAGGCTACGCTACAACTGGCGCACTAAAAACATTATGGGCTCGGTTTATGGCGGTTCACTCTTTGCCGTAACCGACGGACCTCACCCCATCATGCTTATGGCGGCCCTTGGCCCGGAGTCGGTGGTTTTGGACAAGGCCGCAAGTATTCGTTATCGCAAACCTGCCTACGAGGACCTAACGGTTAAATTCCATTTCAGTCCAGAGGAAATACTGGAAATCGAGCATCGACTTCAGCATGAAAACGAGTTCGAATATGCAGTAACCATGGATTTAACAGGCAAAGACGGGTCTGTCTTCGCCACCGTGGACCGAACACTGTATGTCACAACAAGAAAGTTTATGGCGGAGAAGCGCAAGGCTCGCCTCGCTGCTCAGACTGAACAAGCAAGTCAGAGTGGTCATGCTGTTAACACCACAAGTACCGCATTTGAATCGAAGCCATTAAAAAATAGCAGCGTCACCAAGGAGACAGAGGATGGAAAGGATTTGGTTAAAACAGTACCCCCCTGAGGTTCCCGCCTCGATTAGTACTGAATCAATTCCATCGCTCACCCATCTCATCGATGAGGCCCTTGCCGAGTTCGCCGACAAGCCAGCCTACATCAGTATGGGTAAGGCCATGACATACAGGGAACTGAATAACATGGCAGAAGCCTTTGCTGCCTGGCTTCAGTCACTGGGCCTTGGACGGGGTGACCGTGTTGCCCTGATGATGCCCAACCTGCTTCCGTACCCCATTGCACTGGTCGGCACCTTGCGTGCCGGATGCGTGGTGGTGAACTGCAACCCCCTGTACACCACACGCGAGCTTGAACACCAGTTGGTTGACTCGGGTGCCACCGCCATTGTTATTGTTGAGAATTTTGCGCACACTCTTGAGAAGGTGATTCACAAAACCGCTGTACGCCATGTCGTAGTGACTTCGCTTGGTGAGATGCTGGGCGGGGCCAAAGGCTTCATTGTGAACCTAGTGGTGCGGCACGTGAAAAAACTGGTGCCTGCCTACAACCTACCCCAGGCCATTGGCTTTAAGAATGCGCTGAGCCTTGGTGGTGGCCACAAGCTTAACCGCCCATCGCTTGGCCCCGAAGATATTGCCTTTCTTCAGTACACGGGGGGTACCACTGGCGTCTCGAAGGGGGCCATTCTTACCCATGCCAATATTTCGGCCAACGTCTTGCAGGCCGAAGCCTGGATTAAACCCGTGGTTCGCCGTGGCGAGGAATTCATTCTTACCGCCCTGCCGCTCTATCACATCTTTGCGCTCACGGCGAACTGCCTAACCTTCATGCGCATTGGCGCACAAAACCTTTTAATTACGAACCCACGCGACATCCCAAACTTTATTAAGGAATGGGCCAAGTACCCCATCACCACCATCACGGGGGTGAATACCCTTTTTAATGCGCTTCTTAATCATCCGGAGTTCAAGACGCTTAACTTTTCAACGCTTAGGTTAACGCTTGGCGGTGGTATGGCTGTGCAGCAGCCTGTAGCCGACCGTTGGCAGGCCACCACTGGTGTTGTTCTTAGCCAGGCCTATGGCCTTACCGAGACCTCACCTGCAGCAACCATCAATCTCATTACAGAATCCTTTAATGGCTCGATTGGGCTCCCCATTTCCTCGACCGATGTCTCCATTCGAGACGATGAAGGTCGAGACCTTGCTCAGGGCGAGATTGGAGAAATTTGCATCAAGGGGCCCCAGGTGACCGCCGGCTATTGGAACAGGCCCGATGAGACCAGCCTTATTTTTACGGGTGACGGTTATTTGAAAACAGGTGATATGGGCTACTTTGATGAAAAGGGCTATATATTCATTGTCGACCGCAAGAAAGACATGATTTTGGTCTCGGGCTTTAATGTCTACCCTAACGAGGTGGAAGAGGCGGCGGCCGAGCACCCTGGTATTCGAGAAGCCGCGGCCATCGGCGTACCGGACCCTCAGTGCGGCGAAGCGGTTAAACTCTTTGTTGTTCGCAAAGACCCTTCACTCAACGAAGAGGCCATTACTGCCCACTGCCGCAGCCTCCTTACCAACTACAAAGTGCCCAAGCACATTGAGTTTCGTGAGGAGCTACCCAAAACCAACGTGGGTAAAATTCTTCGACGTGCGCTGCGCGAGCCTGCCACGTCGGAGACGACAAACTGATTGATCTTGGTGTTATTCGCTTCTGGGAGTTTCTGCTTGGCACGGTTGTTATTGTTCTGTTGCCGGGACCAAACTCGCTTTATGTTGCAACGGTAGCGGCCCGGCAAGGGCCCAGCTGTGGCTGGTGGGCGGCTTTTGGTATTTTTACGGGTGACACAGTTCTTATTCTTGCAACTGCCGCCGGCGCCGCATCCCTTATTCACCTCTTTCCCCTTGCTTTCGAAGGCTTCAAAATTATTGGGGCACTTTATCTAGGCTGGATCGGTTTTGAGTTGCTGCGCTCGGGGTGGCAAGGACAAACGCTAAGCAAATTAAAGACAGGCAATATAGAGACTGCCTCAGACGAATTCTCGGCTCAGACGCCTAAAGCTCCTGGGGACACACAACTTAGACCCGCCGTTTTGACCACGTCAGCAACGCGAACCAACTTATATGAAAACCCTTTCCTACGAGCCCTTGGTCTCTCACTGACAAACCCGAAGGCCATTCTTTTCTTTCTTGCCTTCTTTACCCAGTTTGTGAGTCCGGCCGCCGAATCGGTGGCACTTGCCTACTTTGTTCTAGGAGTCGTTGTACAGATTGTGAGCCTAAGCTACCTGTGGATGCTTATTGTTGCCGGCCACAGGCTTAAAAGACAGTTCGAAGAGCACCCCCACTGGGCTGGTGCTGCCCTTATGGTGGTGGGCACCTTCTTTATCGGCTTTGCCTTAAGACTAATGAACTAAGTTTGCGTGAAGGCGCAGGCCTGGTCGTAGGCCTGCTGCCCTGCCTTCACCGCATGAGCAAGTCCGAGCTGTGGCAACAAAACCTGCTGGGAATAAAAAATGGCAGACTGAAGCTTGCGCCCGTAAAACGGAGCCTGGCCTTTTTTGTTGTGTGCAATAAAAGCGGCACGGCCCATCATCCAACCACCCAGGACATAGCCCGAAAGCATTACCAACGGCACCGATCCCATAAAAGCAGCAACAGGTTGCTGTTTTTGAAGAGCCTCTAGGCTTGCCTGAATGGACTCTTCAAACACGGCGCTGGCCTTTAACAAAACTGCACCAATGGCCTGGCAGCCCTCGTGCTTGAGACCCGCGAGCTGACGCGCAGTCTCTTGAACCTCTGACAGAACCCGCATGGCTTCCGCACCCTTGTCGCGGGCAAGTTTTCGGCCAAGAAAGTCGTTGGCCTGAATAGACGTGGTGCCTTCGTAAATGGTGGTGATACGAGCATCACGAAGATGCTGGGCGGCACCGGTTTCCTCTACGTAGCCCATTCCGCCGTGCACCTGAACTGCCATGGAAGTTATTTCGATACTCAACTCCGTGCACCAGGCCTTCACGATGGGAATGAGAAAATCACCGCGACTCTGGAATGCCTCTGCCTGACTAGGGTCAGGGCAGTGCGCAGCCATATCGAGCATCGCCGCGGCTTCATAGGAGAGTGCCCTCATGGCATCAATACGTGCCTTCATCTGCCCCAACAAACGGCAGACATCGGGATGGTAGGCAATCGGCTTGGCTTCGGTTTGACCGAGTACCCTACCCTGCACACGCTCATGCGCATAAGTTAAGGCCTGCTGATAAGACCTCTCGGAAATAGCTAAACCCTGAATACCTACCTGCAGTCTTGCATCATTCATCATAGTGAACATGTACTCAAGGCCACGGTTCGGTTCTCCCACCAGATAACCCACAGCGCCCGAGACTTCGCCATAGCTCATGACGGCTGTGGGGCTCGCGTGAATACCTAGCTTATGTTCTAAAGAGACAGCTTTCAGGTCGTTGGCCTCGCCAAGATCGCCACTAGCGAAGACTTGGTGCTTGGGCACCACAAACAAAGAAATACCTTTGACTCCTTCGGGCGCATCGGGCAGTCGGGCAAGTACGAGATGAATGATGTTCTCGGTAAGGTCGTGATTGCCATAGGTGATGTAGATCTTGGTGCCATGGATGCAGTAAGCCGCCTCACCAGATGGCCCCAATTTATTCATGGGCCATGCCTTGGTAGCCACAGCGGCAAGATCGGAGCCCGCCTGTGGCTCAGTAAGGTTCATGGTGCCAGCCCATTCCCCCGAGACCATCTTTGGAAGGTATAGAGATTTCTGGGTCTGGCTGCCATGGCGCTCAATCGCATGAATGGCACCGGCAGTGAGCATGGGGCACAAGGCAAAAGACATGCAGCTTGCATTCCACATCTCATTGACTGCTGCCGCAACAAGCTGAGGAAGTCCCTGACCATCGTAATCCGTCGAACACGAGAGCCCATTCCAGCCGGCCTCAACAAACTGACTGTAGGCCTGCTTGAAACCTGGGGCACAGACTACATCACCCTGAGCGTTTATGGTCGCCCCAGTTTGATTGCCCACAACATTCAAGGGCGATAAAACCTCTTGCGAGAAACGCGCCGCTTCGGACAAAACCGCCTCGGCGAGGCTAGGTTCCAGGTCTTGTTGGCCGGGAAGAGCCGCCACCTGATGAAAGTCACAGAGCTCTGTGACTACAAATTGCATCTCGTTAAGGGGGGCTTGATAGTCGGCAGGCATAGCGAGCTCCTTAGGAGAATGAGGGGCTAAATTTTTTCGGTGAGCTGTGGAACAACCTCGAACAGATCGGCAACAAGCCCGTAGTCCGCCACCTGAAAAATAGGCGCATCGGGGTCTTTGTTAATAGCAACAATCACTTTGGAATCTTTCATGCCGGCAAGATGTTGAATCGCGCCAGACATACCAATAGCAATGTAGAGGTTCGGAGCAACCACTTTGCCCGTCTGACCAACCTGATAATCGTTAGGGGCATAGCCCGCATCAACCGCGGCGCGCGAGGCGCCAAGGGCGGCACCCAGCTTGTCGGCAAGGGGGGTGAGAACAGCCTGGTACCGCTCAGCAGAACCAAGGGCCCGACCACCAGAGACCACCACCTTGGCCGACCCAAGCTCAGGACGCTCAGACTTCGAGATCTCTTTGGAAACAAATCGACTAAGGGAGTCAGGTGCAACAGGCTCAATCGCTGTAATAGGTGCAGGCGACGCACTGGAGGCAACCGCCTGGAAAGCTGTGGTGCGCACGGTGACAACCAGTACGCGGTCGATGGACTGCACCGTAGCAATAACATTGCCCGCGTAGATGGGCCGCTCAAACGTGTCGTGGCTGACAATCTTCGTAATGTCGGAGATAGCCGCGACATTCAGCATGGCAGCAAGGCGTGGTGCTAGATTTTTCCCCATGGTAGAGGATGGAAGAACAACCGCACGCAGGCTATCTGCCTTACCGCCCGCCGCACCATCAGATACAAGGGCCGGGTCGAGCGTCTGAATGAGATGAAACGCCTGGGTTGCCAAGGACTCGGCGAGGGGCTCGGCATGGGCCAGGCCATCGGCAAGCCAAACCTGATGCACGCCTTGGCACTGAGCAGCCTGGCTGGCAGCCTGACCAGCTTGATGACCTGCCACCAGAACATGGAGTTCGAGGGCCTGAGGTGCACTTGGGTGCGATGCCTGAGACTGAGCGAGATCGGCAGCCGCAGCAATAGTATTCAGCGTTGCAGCCGCAAGGGCCTCATGGTTGTGTTCGGCAATAACGAGTAGCTTCATGGCTTAAATCACCTTCGCTTCGTTCTTGAGTTTTTCAATCAGTTCGTCAACGGAAGAGAGCATCACCCCTGCCGCACGGCCCGCCGGCTCGGCCACTTTCAACTGTTGTAGACGTGGCGCCACATCTACACCCAGCGAACCGGCCTCAATGGTTTCGATTTCCTTTTTCTTTGCCTTCATGATGTTGGGCAGGGTGACATACCGTGGCTCGTTAAGACGAAGGTCGGCAGTGACGATTGCAGGAAGCTGAACACCAATGGTCTGAAGCCCTCCATCCACCTCACGCGTAACAACTGCTTGATTGGCCTGAAGGTCAACCTTCGAGGCAAAGGTGGCCTGTGGCCAGTTCAAAAGGCCTGCAAGCATTTGACCTGTTTGGTTACAGTCGTCGTCAATTGCCTGTTTGCCCATAAGAACAAGATCGGGCGCCTCGCGGTTGACGAGCGCCTGAAGAATTTTGGCAACCCCCAATGGCTGCAACAAGGCTTCGCTTGTGACAAGAATGCCGCGGTCGGCGCCCATGGCAAAGGCGGTACGCAGAACATCTTGACTTGCAGGGGTTCCGCAGCTCACGGCAATAATTTCCGTCGCCTTGCCTTGCTCTTTAAGCCTCACCGCCTCTTCGACCGCGATTTCATCAAATGGATTCATGCTCATTTTGACATTGGCAATATCCACGTCAGAGCCATCGGGCACTATGCGCACCTTCACGTTGTAATCAACAACACGCTTAACGGTAACCAATACCTTCATTCGTCTACGGTCTCCTCTTCGATGAACTGCCCACGCGCGACTCAGACGTCATAATGGTGTTCTTTATTGAGATTGTCCCATGAATAAACTAGAGTCGGAGATACATTATGCGCCGCTGCCCATGCCCGCGGCAGGCGAACCTCAACAGGTTGCCAAGGGTGTTTATTGGCTACGTATGCCCCTGCCCTTCGCACTCGATCATATTAATCTCTGGCTGGTGGAAGATGTCCTGGACGGGCGTGAGAGCTTGACCGCCATCGACACCGGTATTTTCAACGATGAAACCAAGGTCTTGTGGCAACAGATTGCAGCGTCTTATTTTAAGGGGCGTCCACTTTCAAGGGTTATCTCGACCCACATGCACCCGGACCATGTCGGCCTCGCCCATTGGCTTTGCCAAGGCATGCCACTTGCAGATGGCCAAGCCCTTTACGAATGGCGCGCACCCCTGGCCATGACGCTAGGCGAGTACGCAACCGCACGACTCTGGTCGTCTCGAGCGCTAGCCGAAGAAAGCCGCCAAGCACCCGATGCTCAAGCCACCAGCATGGCCGAACATTTTCGGCGCCATGGCATGACCAGCGAAGAAGACTATGCGAAGGCCCAAAAACGCGATGGCTTCTACGGGAGCATGGTGCCTAGCATTCCCTTGTCTTATCAACGGCTCCTGCCCACCAAGCCTTTAGAGATAGGCGGTCATCGTTGGGAAATCATCATTGGCCACGGGCACTCCCCCGAGCATGCAGCCCTCTTTTGCAAAGAATTAAACCTGCTTATCTCAGGCGACATGGTCTTGCCGCGTATCTCAACCAATATGTCCGTCTGGGCGACCGAGCCCGATGCGGATCCTCTGGGTCTTTACCTTGAGTCGCTGCAACGATTTGAGCATCTGCCCGAGGACTGCCTTATTCTGCCCTCGCATGGCAAACCCTTCGGCGGTGAAAGGACTCAAAATTCAGGAGGACTGCACACCCGCCTTCGTCAGCTTCACGCGCACCACGATGAACGATTATCGGAGGCCCTCGCTTTTTGTGAAACCCCTAAAACCGCCGCTCAGGTACTGCCCGTTATTTTCCCCCGGGCCCTGGATTTCCACCAGTTCACGTTTGCTATGGGTGAGACACTGGCCCACCTAAACCGGCTTTGGCACGCCAACGCGGTTGAACGTCTCGAGCAAGACGGTGTTTTTTATTTCAAGGCTGCTTAGAACTTAACACCAAAGTTTTTCTTGCGCTCGACGTCTAATCGCCCGCGCTTGGGCTTGGGCTTAACTGTCGAAACCATGCTCAGGGCCGGGATAGACCCCAGACCTCACCTCTGACACAAAAAGTGAAAGGGCGGCTGCGATGTCTCCGGTTTCTGCGAGGTAATTTTTAACGAAACGCGCCTTACGGCCAGGCGTCAAATTGAAAATGTCGTAAACAACCAAGACTTGGCCGGAGAGATCGGGCCCTGCACCAATGCCAATGGTGGGAACCGTTAACGAAGAAGTTAATTGGGCGCCCAGTGGGCTAGGAATTAACTCGAGCAAAACAATTTCGGCGCCCGCCTGTTCAAGCTGCTTAGCATCGGCGATAAGCGCCTGGCCTGCAGCACCCCTGCCCTGAACAGTGTAACCCCCCAGGGTGTTCACCGACTGCGGCGTAAGGCCAAGATGTGCGCAGACAGGAATGCCGCGCTGAGTGAGAAACGCCACGGTTGAGGCAAGCCATGCGCCACCCTCAAGCTTAACCATTTGAGCACCCGCCTGCATAAGTAAAGCCGCATTCCGAAAGGCCTGCTCGGCAGAACTCTGATAGCTTGCAAAAGGCATATCCGCAATAATCATGGAAGAGGGGGCGGCACGAGCCACACAGGCCGTGTGGTAGCGAATGTCTTCAAGGCTGACAGGTAGCGTCGAGGTATGGCCCTGAATGACCATGCCCAATGAGTCCCCCACCAGGAGCATGTCAACACCCACCTCACACGAGACTGCAGCAAAGGAGGCGTCGTAACAGGTGAGCATGGTCAGCCGCTCACCCTTAGCGCGGGCGGCACGAAGCTGTCGA
Organism: Bordetella sp.; assembly: GCA_038111655.1. Lineage (GTDB taxonomy): Bacteria > Pseudomonadota > Gammaproteobacteria > Burkholderiales > Burkholderiaceae_A > Hahnella. Next base: position 29,850 of record JAYNLI010000011.1, on the reverse strand, counting down.
ATGCCGAAGGATTTACGTTTTAAATCCTGCGATACGGGAGGTTCGTTGCTTGCGTAGGCCGTCATGGCTTAGTCCTCCTTTTGAATGACGTCAGTAAGGGTCGCTTCATCGAGACCCCGAACGCACAGCCTCACGAAAGCCTTGGCATAGCCGGGCAAAAGACGTGCACGTCTTAAGGCAATAACGGTGGTGTTCATTGAAAAAATTTCACTGGCATCAAGCATAACCAAACCCGAATCGGCCTGATCGTCAAAGGCAACCGAGGCGATAAGTCCGACGCCCATGCCTAAACTGACATAGGCTTTAATGACATCGGCATCCAAGGCCTCCATCACAATCTCGGGGTAAAGCCCTGCGCGACGGAAACAGGCGTCGATCATGGGCCGGCCCGTAAAGCCCTCGTGATAGGTAATGATTGGAAATTCCGCGAGTGCCTGAAGGCTTAGCGCCTCGCCTTGGGCCACGCGCGTGGCAAGCGCATGACCTTCGGGGACAACCACCCCGTGGAACCAGTTAAAAAAAGGAAAGCAGGCAAACTGCGGATTTGTCTTTAAAGACTCGGTAGCAACCGCAATATCGGCTTCTCCGATCTCGAGAAGATGGGCAATCTCTAAAGGGCTTGCCTGCCGCAGAGCAAGCCGCACCTTTGGAAACTGTTCCCGAAAGGCGCACACAATTTCTGGAAGCGAATAACGCGCCTGGGTGTGGGTTGTAGCAAGAACAAGTCGACCCTCGTCGGCCACATCAAACTGACCGGCAGCACGCTGCATGTTGTCAACGGCCTCAAGCGCAAGAAGCGCGTAATGCAGCACCCGCTGACCAGGCCCGGTGAAGCCCACCACCTTTTTCCCTCGGCGAACAAAAAGCGTAAGCCCAAGCTCGTCTTCAAGCTCTTTAATAGCCTTACTTACACCGGACTGCGAGCCGCCCAGGGCAATAGCCACATCCGTGAGATTAAAGGCATTGAGACTTGCCTCGCGAAGAATTCTTAGTTGCTGCAGATTCATGAGCCCAGAGTCTACGCCCGAACGTGATTGCGCAGTACAAACCGTGCAGGGTCAACGGCATACGCAAGCCGCTTGGGTAGCTGCAAGGGCTCGCCAAGAAGCGCCTTGGCGAGGCATTCCGCCGCCCAGGGCGCCGTTGACAGACCACGAGAGCCCAGGCCTAAAAGGCAATACACCCCGCACCAGCGAGGCAGTTGATCAAGCTTGGATATCGAGCGACTCAAATCATGGTTAGGGTGTACAGGAAGTCCGAGATGGAAAAGCCGATCTCGAGTAGCCTGTCGCACTCCGGTCCAAGCCTGCGCCTGAGACCAATGAGGCACAAGGGCCTTGGCAAGCTCGGGTTCGAATTGGGCGAGCTTTTTTAAATTCTCATCGTGATCTCCGATTCTGACCTGAGCGCGATCGACCCCCCGATGAAAAGTCGATCCCACGTAAAACCTATTATTAATTAACGGGGTTAGCGTCGCCTCACCGCAAATAACCTGGTCCGGTAGTAGAGACTGAAGCCTCTGTCTGTCGCCTTCAGCCGGAAGGCTTGACAGGTCTAGGTAAGACACCTGCCCGGCAATGGGGGTAATGGAAAGCTGAAGGGCCTTAGGTAAAAGTTGGTCGTGCCCTGTTGTCACTACCACCGCATCAAAGCCCGTGGCCAGAAGCGTCTCTACACTCTGAAAAGGGGCTTCGAAACAAAGGCTTAACTGGCTACCAAGACGGGCCTGTACATCTTTCAGGCAGGCCTGGGTGAACCCGGTGAGGTTCGCCCAGCCACCTTGCTGCGAGTTTCCATTTTGAATAACACCCTGAAGACCTGCAAAACCAATATCAGGTGCCCGAAGGTCTCTAAGCCACTGGAGGCTGCGAGGAAGGGCCTGCTGCGAGATCTGGCTGGCGAGGTTCGTATCTTTTGAAACAAAGGGATGAAGAACGCCAATGGCCTCTTGAGCATTCAACCAATCGTGCCTGGAACGCCGCTCAAAACCAACCAACTCAAAGGGGGCCTCTCCAAGAGCTAGAGCGCGTAGCAGGCTGCAACCGGCCAGCCCGAGACCGACCACAGCAATGCGCTTTGGAACCGGCGAGGGAGTTTGCAATGAAGGAAGGTCCATGCGAGCCTACAATGAGGGGTCTATGACAATTTCCAAATCATTGAAGCTTCTCACACGCGCGATCAGTTTAGGCTTGGCGAGCCTTGGCCTTGTTTTTTTGGCTGGTTGCGCAGACAAGAAGACGACCTATCACAGCATGGATGTCACCGGGGCAGACTGGGGGCAGATGTACTCTCTTCCCGACCTGAATGGCCAGCGTCGCGAGCCCAAAGACTTTCAAGGCAAAGTCACAGCGGTATTCTTTGGCTTTCTTTATTGCCCAGACGCCTGCCCTAATCACCTTACCAAAATGCTTGCGCTTAAAGAGCTCTTAGGCGCCGAGGCCGAAAAGCTTCAGGTGGTGTTTATTACGGTTGACCCCGAACGCGATCAACCTGAGTCCCTTAAGACCTTTTTAGCCTCGTTCGACCCTTCATTCATCGGGCTTCGTGGCAGCCGCGAAGACACTGATAAGACCGCGAAAGACTTTCGGGTGTACTTTAAGAAGGTTCCGGGTCTCAAGGCCAAAGAAGATCCCATGTCCTACACCATTGACCACACCACCTTCAGTTATCTTTTCGACCCCTCGGGATCCCTGCGGCTGGTTGTACCCCACGACCTGCCGCTTGACCAGCTCACAAAGGATGTTCAAGCCCTGCTCCGGAGTGCTGCACCTTGACTGCAGTGGTCTCTCAACCAAATGGGCAAGATGCACTGTCAGCCAAATCTGACGCCCTGGGGTCGGCAAGCGGCAACACCCCAGGAGGTAGCAAGGAGACCCAAGATTCCAAGCCGGGCGTGCTCTCAGCATTCTGGTTCTGGTTCACGCTAGGTTGGATGTCCTTTGGAGGAGCCGGCACTCAGGTATCTTTAATGTACGAAGAGTTCGTGGAAAAACGTCGATGGATCTCTCCGCACCGTTTCACCCATGCCCTAAGTTACTGCATGATTCTTCCAGGCCCAGAGGCCCAGCAGCTTTCGATTTACTTGGGCTGGCTCATGCATGGCCCCCTTGCCGGGATTATTGCGGGTCTGCTTTTCCTGATTCCGTCGTTTCTGATCATGACGGCTTTCGGAGGTCTTTATGTTTTATACGGCCAAATCCCTGAGCTGCAAGCGCTTTTATATGGGTTGAAGCCAGCCATTCTTGCCATTGTACTTTCGGCATGTATTCGGCTTGGCCAGCGCGTGTTGGTGGGAAGACTTTGGTGGGTGGTTATGTTGATTAGCGTGGGTTTGCTTCAGCTTGGCGCAAGCTTTGTGACCGTGATTGTTGCGGCGGGACTCGTGGGCTGGGTTACCTACTTGTTCTCTTCGCGGCCTATTACAGGACTTCCAGAGAGCCTAAGTCGTCACACAGTTGCGCACCAACCGCCCGTTGGACAGCGATACAAGGTTGCCAAAATACTCTCTGACCAAAAGCGTGAAACGCAAATTATCAACACCCGCTACATGATCGACGATGACAGCCCGAGACACGCAAGGGCTGAACTCGATGCCAGACGAATCTTTGCTGTGCTTGGAATTGGTATTGCTTTATGGCTTCTTGCCTATGGAGCTCTTGTGGCTTACGCACCGCCCTTGCTCGCAGAACTCGCTGCGTTTTTTAGTCGCGTCGCCTTAGTTTCATTTGGCGGTAGCTATGCCGTACTGCCCTACTTATTCGACACCATGGTCGACACGCGCCGGTGGGTAAGCACGGGCCAAATTATTGATGGGCTCGCCATTAGCGAAATCACGCCAGGCCCTTTGACCATGATTAGTACATTCCTTGGCTATCTTGCCTCTGCGCAGCACCCGGACCTTACTCAGTTTCCCATTACAACGGCCGGCTTTATGGGCGCTGTTGTCGTCACGGTATTTTTGTTTTTACCTTCATTTATTTTCGTGCTTGCTGGAGCCCCATGGATTGAGGCTGCTCGGCGCATCCCTTCTCTTATTGCTCCTCTCACTGCCATAAGCGCTGCATCCGTTGCACTTATTTTCGATCTGGCGCTCATCTTTGCAAAGTTCATCCTCTGGCCAACGCCTACCGGTGACTGGGGCTCGTTTCGAACTCTAGATCTTGTCGCTGGACTTATTTCAGCCCTAGCGATTGTGTTGATGCTGCAATTTCGAATGGGGATGGTCATCACCATGCTGATTTGTATTTCATTAGGCGTGGTGGCCAGTGCCCTAGGGCTTCCTTAGTTGACGTCTTCGAAGACAGCGACGCTGGGACTTTTTGGTGGAAGGTTCGACCCTGTTCACCGTATGCACCTTCGCCTGGCGGTGGCATCCGCCGATCAACTCGAACTTCCTTGTGTGCACTGGCTAGTGACGGGTCAACCCGTGCACAAGCCTGCGGAGGCATCAAGCGAAGACAGACTTGCAATGACCAGGCTTGCACTGGATTGGCTTGCCGATGAGCGCATGATTCTTGATGACCGAGAAGTTTATTGGGCGAGAGATGGTCAAGCCAGTGCAAGCTATAAGACCATCGAAAGTTTTCAAGAGGAGTTTCCGGAACACACTCTGGTCTGGATCTTAGGCGAAGACCAGTTGGAGTTTTTTACCCGATGGCAGAATTGGGATTGGATCATTCGCCAAGTTGAACTTGCGGTTTGCTCGCGCCCATCTAATAAGCCGGGCAAAGCCTTGGGTGAGCTTGAGACGCACGGCGCAAACATTCGCCCTGTAGCGATTGAGCCCGATCGCGTTTCTTCCACCCAGATTCGTGAGCAACTAAAACAAGGGTGGCGTTGCTTTAACCAGGAACTCGTCAGCCCTCCGGTTTCAAGCTACCTACAATCGAAAAAACTCTACTGCAATTGATTCTTAAAACCCTTGGAGATCCCTCGCTTGCCAACAAAAGCCAAAAAACCAGATGCCTCAAAGACGGTACGTCAACCCAGTGCTAAGTCTGAATCTAAGCTGCCAAGTCATGTTGAGGATGCCCCGAAGTTCAAACGCGCCTCACGGGCAAAGAAACTAGAACCTGACCAACCTTTAGACCTGGAGTTTTCTATTGAAAGACTTCAGTTTCTTATTGTTGATGCCCTGGAAGACATGAAGGGTCAATCCATTTCAGTATTTAATACCGAAGGACTTTCTGACCTTTTTGACCGCGTTGTTATTGTTAGCGGAATATCGAATCGACAAACCCGGGCGCTTGCTAACAACGTGGTCGAGAAGGTTAAGGCTCATGGGGGAAGCATCTATGGACTTGAAGGTGAAGACACCGGCGAATGGGTCTTGGTGGACTGTGGCGACATTATTGTTCACATACTGCAACCGGCAACGCGCGCCCATTTCAGGCTGGAAGAAATCTGGGGGGCAAGCAAAATAAGCCTCGAGGAGGTTAAAGCGCTCAGCCAGAAACGTCGACGACCTGGGCCAAGGGTAAAGCGCGAAAACCCTGACAAACCTGTTAAGAAGGCACCCCGTAAAAAGAGCGATACCAGTCGACAAAATATGTGAGACCCTGCGCCAGCGGGGTATTCGGAGCAAAACCTGTAAGCGTCCGTAACGCAGACGTGTCGGCATAAGTGGTTGGTACATCACCGGCTTGCATGGGCTTATAGACTTTTTCCGCTTTCTTGCCAAGGGCCTGCTCGATGATCGAGACGAACTCTGAGAGTTCAACGGGCTGATGATTGCCGATGTTCAAAATACGGTGAGCAGGCAATACGTCGAAAGCAAAATGCGAGTCTGCAGGGCCTGCCGCCGAAGGGTGGTCCATGACCTCAAGAACGCCATTAACCACGTCATCAATGTAGGTGAAGTCACGCCGCATTCTTCCGTCGTTATAAATCTCGATAGGTCTGCCTTCCAAGATCGACTTCACGAACTTGAAATAAGCCATATCAGGTCGCCCCCAAGGCCCATAGACTGTAAAAAAACGTAGCCCGGTGGCGGGGATTTGAAAAAGGTGGCTATAGGTATGGGCCATAAGCTCGTTGGCCCTCTTGGTCGCAGCGTAGAGACTCACCGGTCGATCAACATTCTGCGCTTCGTGATAGGGAAGTTCCTTCAACCCCCCATAGACACTTGAAGAACTAGCATAGACCAAATGCAAAGGCCTTTGCCGAATCCTCTCAAGCACGTTAAGAAAGCCGGTGATGTTGCTGTCAACATAGTCCTGAGGTTGACTAAGCGAATGTCGAACCCCTGCTTGCGCAGCAAGATGAATAACACCGTCAAATGCGTACCGATCGAAAACCTTTTCGAGACACGCCTTATCAAGCAAATCGCCATGGACCCATTCAAAACAATTTACTTCGCCTAATGAACGAAGCTGGCCAAGCCGAGCCTCCTTTAAAGAGACGTCATAGTAGGCATTAAGATTATCAAGACCAACAACACGATCACCCCGAGCCAGAAGACGCTTGGCAACCCAAAACCCAATGAATCCTGCGACACCCGTGACAAAAAACGTTCGCACGACTAAGCGGCTTGCCCACTAACACCAAGCCAATCGCGGGGCTTAATGAGTTCATAAAGCGCGGCCTCTGCAGAGCCCGGTTCAGGATACCAGTTGTAACGCCAGGTAACCTTGGGTGGCATACTCATTAAAATACTTTCAGCCCGACCGCCACTTTGCAGCCCGAAATGAGTGCCCCGGTCATAGACCAAATTAAACTCCACATACCGACCGCGACGATAGGCTTGGAACTCACGCTCGCGGTTAGTAAAGGGCATGCCCCTTCGACGCTCAACAATGGGTAAATAGGCCTGCACGAAGGCATCGCCAACCGCTTGCGTCATGGCAAAGCTTTCTTCAAAATCCAGTTCGCTGAAGTCGTCAAAAAATACGCCCCCGACACCGCGCGCCTCTTGCCGATGTTTTAAAAAGAAGTACTCGTCACACCAGGTTTTGAATTTAGGGTAGTAATGCTCGCCAAATGGAGCAAGCGCCTGCCGGCAGGTGTCGTGAAAATGAACAGCATCTTCTTCAAAACCATAATAGGGCGTGAGGTCCATACCGCCACCAAACCACCAAATATCCTCATCGCCAGTCTTAACCGCCTTGGCAACAAAGGAGCGCACATTCATGTGCACCGTAGGCACGTACGGGTTGACGGGGTGGAACACTAAAGACACACCAATTGCCTCAAACCCACGACCTGCAAGCTTAGGCCGTGCGGCGGTGGCAGAAGGTGGAAGGTGATCGCCGCGCACATGAGAAAACCCGACGCCACCCCGCTCAAGTAACCCACCCCCTTCTATGAGCCGAGAGCGTCCATCCCCCCGTAAGGGTGAGTCATCGGTCTTGACCCAGGCATCTTCGACGAAAGGCTGGCCGTCGGCCTTGGCAACCGCCTGACAAATACGGTCTTGAAGACCTAAAAAATACTGGCGAAGGGGCTCAATGGCAACGGCAGTCATACGTTAAATATTCCTTTCGGGTCAGGTAGAGGCAGCACTCAGGAAAGTTTCCGGCCAATGGCTTCGTAAATGAGCCCAGCAGCAGCAAGCATTTCAGGCGGATACAAATTACGGCCGTCAAACACACGCTTCGTGCTCAACATGGACGCCATGGCTTCAAAGTCGGGGCTACGAAACTCTTTCCACTCGGTCACAATAACCAGTGCGTCGGCGTTTTCAAGAGCTTGCATAGGACCGGTTGCATAAGTAATGCTGTCACCCATAATGCGCTGCGCCTCGTCCATCGCTACGGGGTCATAAGCGGCTACGGCAGCGCCCATCTTCAAAAGTGCGTCAATAAGGACAAGGCTTGGGGCCTCGCGCATATCATCGGTATTCGGCTTGAAGGCAAGACCCCAAAGTGCAAACCGCTGACCCTTGAGATCAGGGCCAAACGCACGGGTAATTTTTGATACAAGAACCGATTTCTGCTGCTCGTTCGCCTCTTCGACAGCCGTGAGCACCTTGAGTGTGCGCCCCGCCTCATCCGCTGTGCGAATAAGCGCCTTCACATCTTTGGGGAAACAAGAGCCCCCATACCCACAGCCTGCATAAAGAAAGCTGTAACCAATTCGAGAATCGGACCCGATGCCACGCCGCACCTGCTCAATATCGGCACCTAAGGTCTCAGCCAGATTGGCAAGCTCGTTCATAAAAGAGATACGGGTCGCCAACATGGCATTCGCAGCGTACTTGGTAAGCTCGGCAGAGCGAACATCCATCACCATAAGTTTGTCGTGGTTGCGTTGAAATGGGGAGTAAATATTACGCATGACCTCTACCGCCCTTGGATGGTCCGCACCGACTACGATTCGGTCGGGCCGTTGAAAATCTTCAACGGCAGCCCCTTCTTTGAGGAAGTCGGGATTCGAGACAACGTGAAAAGGATTTGTCGCTGAACGCGCCTCGAGGGCCCTACGTATTTCCTCGCGAACTTTGTCTGCAGTGCCCACAGGAACAGTGGATTTATCAACGACAATCTTTTCTGTGGACATGTGCTGACCAATCGCGCGAGCGGCAGAGAGCACATACTGCAGATCAGCCGACCCGTCCTCGTCAGGTGGAGTCCCCACCGCAATAAAGTGGACAAGTCCGAATGCAACTGATTCTTCCACCGAGGTGGTGAACTTCAGGCGCCCCGCTTCTTTATTTTTACGGACCACTTCAAGTAAGCCTGGCTCGTGGATGGGGATACCGCCAGACTCGAGGATGTTAATTTTGTTAGGGTCGAGGTCGAGGCAGAGCACGTCGTTACCCGCATCGGCAAGGCAAGCCCCAGTGACCAGACCAACATAGCCTGTACCGACAATGGAAATTTTCATGAAAAATCCTAAGTATTTTTTAACTACCCTCTAAGTTTAAGTCAGGTCGCAGATACTGGAAAAAACCACCGATGGGCGCAACGTGTAAGCCTTGATTTCGAGACTATTCCTAAATCGACGTCATTAAATATATGCCTTTAAATAAAAATTTCACTGACGGGCATTAAAAATAATTGAGGTCACGCCTAGTTGCGATATTTGTCAAATATAATTAACATTGCATATGTAATATTAAAATATTAGATTCTTAGTCGGATATGAACGAATAACATGAACAAATTTTGTGAGGTAAGTTCAGTTCACTGAAAAAAGTCTTTTAATAAACTTCTAAGGACAATTTTTATGCCAACCTATAGAGAAATAGTGCAACAAATTAATGACCTGCAAAAGCAAGCCGAACGTCAGCGCAAGGAGGAATATTCTTCTGTTTTAAAGAATATTAAGAAGCAGGTTTCTGAATACGGTATCACCGCAGAAGAACTTGGTTTTGCTACCAGCGCAAGCCGTAAGCGAGGGCCGAAGGCGAAGGGCGTCAAGGCGAAAAAGCCTCGAGCCAAGCGCGCAAATGCCGGTGCTAAGGTGCCGCCAAAATATAAAGATTCCGCAACCGGAAACACATGGACCGGCCGGGGCAAAATGCCCAAGTGGGTCTCCGCTGCCGTTGCCTCAGGGCGTAGCCTGGAGTCCTTGCTTATTCAACCCTCTACAACACAAGCGTCCGGGCAGTAACGCTTGATCTTCGTCACGGGGGGCGCTGGCTTCATCGGAAGCAACTTTGTTCTAAATTGGCTTGAGAATAGCACCGAGCCTGTACTGGTTATCGACGCTTTAACCTATGCTGGAAACCTGGAAAACCTGAAGTCTGTTAAAAATAATTCGGCCTTCAGTTTTCATAAAATTGACATTAATAATGAAACTGAAATTAACACGCTTCTTGCCGTAAATAAACCAAGAGCCATTATTCACTTTGCGGCGGAGTCCCACGTTGACCGATCCATTCTGGGGCCCGACGCCTTTATTCAAACCAATATCAATGGCACCTTTCGGCTTCTTCATTGCTGTCTAAGTTATTTTCAGACGCTCAACGCTCAGGAACAGCAGGCATTTCGGTTCTTGCACGTCTCCACGGACGAGGTCTATGGCTCGCTTGAAGCCGATGATCCGGCATTTTGTGAAACCACACCCTATGCGCCCAACAGCCCCTACAGCGCAAGCAAGGCGGCAAGCGACCATCTGGTGCGAGCCTGGCACCACACCTACGGCCTACCGGTGTTCACCACCAATTGCTCAAACAATTACGGGCCTTTTCAATTTCCTGAGAAACTTATTCCACTCACCATTGCGAACGCCCTGCAAGGCAAGCCTTTACCGATTTACGGTAATGGTCTAAATATTCGTGACTGGCTTTATGTGGTCGATCACTGCCAAGGCATTGCTACGGTTCTTCAATCTGGAAAACCCGGCGAGGTCTACAACATTGGTGGCTGGAATGAAATGACGAACATCGATATTGTTCGAACCATTTGCAAATTGCTTGACGAAAAAAGCCTAGCAACTGCGACGAATGCCGGAGGCAAACACGAGAACTTAATTCAGTTTGTAAAAGACCGGCCAGGTCACGATAAACGCTACGCCATTAATGCCAACAAAATACTGAATGAACTCGGCTGGAAGCCCCAAGAAACCTTTGAATCAGGCATTAACAAGACCATTGATTGGTACCTCAACAATACCGAGTGGGTTCAACGCGTTCAGTCGGGCGACTACAAGAACTGGATTCACCAGCAATATTCCAGCCTGTCGGCATAAGGGCTATCACTGGGTTCAATAAACCTATACAGCCTATAGAGTTTATACAGCCCTGCAATGAGCATATCCAACAAGACCAGCCAAAAGCCACCGCCAAGGCTTTTAGTACTTGGGGCAGGTGGGCAGGTGGGCCAAAGCCTCTTGCGCCTCTGCGGTGGGGGTACCAGCCCCGAGTCCATTAAAGCCCTGGGTCTTACTCGAGACCAGGCCCCGCTCGACCGACCCGCGGAGTTTGAACAGGCGTTAACGCAAGCCATTCAAGCCTTCAAGCCCAGCTATATTGTGAATGCCGCCGCCTACACCGCGGTGGATCAGGCTGAGGAGGAGCCTGAACTTGCCCACCGCGTAAATGGACAAGCCCTTTCCCAACTCTCTGAGCTTGCTGCACACCATTCCGCCCACGCCACGCAGCCCATCGCTATTCTTCACTACTCCACCGACTATGTTTTTGATGGAAAGAAGCCAGTGGGTCAGGCCTATCAGCCCACCGACCCAACTGCACCTGCAGGCGTTTATGGCCAAAGCAAATACGCTGGAGAACAAGCTCTTGCCCAAGGCCCCTCCCCAAGTATGGTCTTGCGCACCAGCTGGGTCTTTTCAGACCATGGCAAGAACTTTGTAAAGACCATGCTAAGACTTGGCCAGAGCCAGCAAGAACTTCGGGTGGTTGCCGACCAATGGGGGGCACCAACCTCGGCCGATGCCATTGCAAGGGCAAGCCTTAACGTCGTGCAACATTGGCCAGTGGGCCTCACAAACAATACCGAGCACAAGGTCTTCCACCTGAGCTGCGAGGGCCAAACAAACTGGTACGCCTTTGCCTGTGAGATTCTTCAACGCGCAAGACAGCTGGCACCCGAGCTTCCTTGGACCATCACCACTACCGATCAGGTGAAAGCCATTACAACGGCCGAATTCGCGGCGCCAGCCCCGCGACCCACCAATTCACAGTTGGACTGCAGCCTGACCGACAGTCAATTTGAACTCAAACGCCCCCACTGGTCCGAAGCGCTTGAAGAGGTCTTGCAAAAACTGCTGGTCAAACCCTGAGCCTAAATCACAGAACTGGCCTGGATTAGGGCAGCAGAACGACCTTTCCTGGGTTCAAAATATTCAAGGGGTCCAGAGCCTTTTTTATTGCCTGCATAAGCCCTATTTCAACAGGCCCCTTGTAACGCGCTGCTTCATCACGTCGCATCACCCCAAGGCCATGCTCGGCACTAATCGACCCGCCAAGCGACACAACCCGGTTATGTACTTTGCGATGAACCTGCTCTTCGAAGGCGTGCATAAACTGCATGCATGCTTTTTGTCGTTGGTCACGATTTGACCATGCCCCAAGGTCTACCGGACATGCAATGTTGTAGTGGAGGTTTCCATCGCCAAGGTGCCCGAAGTTAATAATACGAACGCCGGGCATCATCTCCTGAAGCTCTTTTTGCATGCCAGCCATGAAGTCAGGGATGCGGGAAATAGGAAGTCCAATGTCGTGCTTGATCTGATGCCCATCTTCGGAAGACGCCAGCGTAATGTGGTCTCGAATATCCCAGAAGGTTTGGGTCTGCTGAATGCTCTGGGCAACCAGGGCATCTTCAACCAGTCCTGACTCAAAGGCCTCGGACAGAATCGCTTCAAGAAGATTGACCGCCTCAGCCTCGCCAGTGGGACTGGAGACTTCAAGAAGAACCAAGTCTGCTTCGCCCATCCCTTGGATAGGCTGGGCAAGTGCAGGAAAATACTGCGACACAAGACCAAGGGCTGACTGGGTCATGAACTCAAAGCCCGTGAGTTGCGCGGCGGCTTTCGACTGCGCGAGACCCAAAAGACCAACGGCAGACTCCACCGAGGGCACCTTCGCCAAGGCGGTCATGAGCGCAGCCGGCTTCGGCGATAAGGCAAGAACTGCTGCGGTAATAATGCCAAGCGTACCCTCGGAACCAATGTATAAGTCGCGTAGGTCGTAGCCCGTGTTGTCTTTACGAAGGCCTCGAAGGCCCGACCAGGTTTCTCCGGATGCAGTCACCACCTCGAGACCCAGGCAAAGCGCCCTGGCGTTGCCATAACGAAGCACGGCAGTGCCTCCGCAGTTGGTGGCCAGGTTGCCCCCAATGGTGGCTGAGCCGCGAGATGGAAGCGTCAAAGGAAAAAGAAGGCCCAGGGCATCCGCCTCTTCTTGCGCTTTGGCAAGGGTGACGCCCGCCTCAAGGGTCATGGTTTTATTTGCAGGATCAACCGCGCGAACGGCCTGGAGCTTGGCAAGGCTGAGCACTACCTGATCGCCGGAGCTGTCGGGCACACTTGCCCCGGTAAGACCCGTATTCCCTCCCTGCGGAACCAGTCCAACGCAGTGCTTAACCGCCAACTTAACAATTTGGGCAACCTGCTGGGTTGAGTTTGGGAAGAGAACCGCAGGCGCCCTGCCTTGGTAGCGCCCCCGCCAGTCGATTAAATGAGTTGCAATAAGATCAGGGTCGGTCTTAAGGCAAGACGCGCCGAGTTGATCTTCAACCTCACCTAAAAAGGCCTGCACAGGGGCGGCTAGCACGTTTACTTCACCCGGTTTTTGTATTCGCCCGTACGCGTATCGACCTCGATCTTGTCGCCAATTTCAACAAAGGCAGGTACCGAGACTTCGAAGTCGGTGGGAGCGATACGGGCAGGCTTCATGACTTTGCCCGAGGTATCCCCTTTAACGGCAGGCTCTGTATAGGCAACCTCGCGTACGACGCTGGTTGGCATTTCCACCGAAATAGCGCGCCCCTCGTAGAAGACAACCTCGCAGGCCATTCCATCTTCAAGGTAGTTCAGTGCATCGCCCATACTCTCGGACTCCACTTCGTACTGGTTGTACTCAGCGTCCATGAACACGTACATAGGATCCGCGAAGTAGGAGTAAGTAACTTCTTTACGATCGAGCACAAGGGCTTCAAATTTCTCATCGGCCTTGAAAACAGATTCCGAGCCCGAATTTGTTAATAAATTCTTGTACTTCATCTTCACTACAGCGGCGTTGCGGCCCGACTTGTTGTACTCGGCCTTCAGTACAACCATGGGCTGGCCTTCAAGCATAAAGACGTTTCCGGTCCGCAGTTCGTGCGCGGTTTTCATAGAATCACCTTAAAGAGTCAAATCAACTCGTTAGTTTAGCGTTATCAGCATACCCGTCGCTTGCTGTGCCAGTGCGCAATTAGGGATTCCTCAAAGGAGGATCGCTTTAAGTGCTCTTGACCCAGCAACTGACAGAAATTCTTTAGAGCCTGCCAGTTTGAAAGCAAGGCGAGAAGGGTCTCGGTGGTATCGCGCCGCCCCTCTGAGTCGGCATCACAAGGACTGAAAAAATGATGCAGTTGCGTCCATGCCGGTACGGATGACTCGGCCTGACCTAGCCAGGCTTCAAGCTTTACAAGGTGAGCATCATCGGGCTGACGATAGGGCTGCCAGATAAAAGGCAAAGCAAAAGAAGCCGCGCAGAAAAGGGCTGTACCTAAAGAGTCCTCACCCCGAACAAGTGCAAGGTCGCAGGCCGCCATGCAGTCATCGAATTCGCGCTGGCTCAGCAGACCCTTGCTGTTATCGGTAGGCTGGTCTGGTTCAAAAAGCACCACCCGCTTTACACGATAGAAAGTCCTCGATCCAGCGCCCAAGGCCTGCTTATCAAAAGCCACCTTAAGCTGCCCCAGCGCCGTGGTAAGGCCATTCAAAAAATCATGCAAGGGTGTGCTGGGATAGCAATAGGCAAAGACCAGAAAAACGGAATCGTCTCCCGTTACCAGACCGCTCGAATGAAGCGCGGGTTCTGAAGACAGCCTAGCCCTTTGAATCATGCGCTGACGAAGGGCTTGACGATTGCCTTGTACCGGTCCGTCACCTCTTCCTAAACGCCCACCCTTGATAAAGCCTGGCCCTTTTTTATGAAATGACGGCGCAGCCCAATACCTTTTGCATTTTGAAAGTCCTGGGTCGGGCGCAGAAAGCCATTGGCATTCCTCGGACCAGTTCTCAAAAGCCAAGTAGTCCACGCAATAGCGAATTGCCCCGTTGGGCAGCTGCGCCAAAATTGACTGCGGAACCTGGGTCTGAAAAGCCTCCAGGAATAGGTCAGCCTGGTGTATAGGGAGGCCATGATCCGGCTCAAGGAGATCCTTCAAGGACCAATACGCCAAGGGACTGGTTTGAATAAAGCCATGCGAAGGCTCTAGAGCATAGTCGGGAGCCATGGCCAGCAAATGGCCCAAAGCGCGATGCTCGGCAAGAATACGCACCTGAGCTCCCTGCGAGACAAGGCCTTGCGCAAGCCTTAGGCAGACCGCCGCATCACCAAAGAAATCAATGGACTGACACGCAACAAGAACAAAAGGCCTCTTAAGGTTACGAAGCCTTTCTATGGAATGAGGCGCGCTGAGCCCCAAGGCATTTATGCGGTTTTTGCTGGCTCGGATTTCGGTGCCGCGAGATCAGCTGCCGTGGTGAAAGCATCCGAGAAAAACGAGTCTGGAGAGAGCTTGCACTGATCGATAAAATCTTTTTGAGCCGCTCGAACAACAACAGGCGCTCCGCAGGCGTAAACCAAGTGATTTGAGAGATCGAGAAAGTCTTGCATAACTGCCTGGTGAACGAAGCCCGTGCGTCCTTGCCATTGATCTTCTAGCTCTGCATCGCTAACAACAGGAATAAACTGAAAGTGGGGCATCTCAGCCGCCCATTGCTCGGCAAGGGGCATCATGTAAAGGTCGCTGGGGCGTCGGCCACCCCAATAAAGGGTCATGGGCGGGTTGAAGTTCTTTGCCCGCGCGCACTCAATAATGGCTTTGATCGGCGCGAAACCGGTTCCGCTGGCAAGAAAAATGATGGGCTGGCGCGTCTCTTCCCGCAGAAAGAAACTGCCCAATGGCCCTTCAAACCGAAGAATGTCTCTCTGCTTAACCGCTTTGGCAGAGCTTGTCGACTGACCAAAAACGGCGTCGGTAAAGGCGCCACCAGGAGTCTGTCGAATATGCAGTTCGACCTGCTCGCCCTCTAGGGGGGAATTCGCCATAGAGTAACTTCGACGCTTACCGTCTTTAAGCAAGATGTCGATGTACTGGCCTGCATGAAACTGAAAACGCTCAGAGGCGGGAAGCTGCAGCTTAACCACGGCAACATCTTGAGCAGGGTAATCGATGCTTGCCACCCGACAAGGAAGTTTGCGAATGGGAGTCATGCCCTCGGCCGCTACCACTCGGGCCTCGAGCACAAGATCGGACTGTGGCCTGGCCTGGCAGAGCAAGAGCGAGCCCGTTGCACGCTCGTCCTCGCTGAGGGCCTTGGTCTGGTAGCGGCCAAAGTCCACCTGGCCTTCAACAAGACGGGCCTTGCAGGACCCGCAGGCGCCATCTTTACAACCATAAGGAAGAACCAACTGCGCTCGTAAAGCAGCCTCTAGGATGGTCTCGCTGTCACATGTTTCAAAAGTCTTCTCGGAAGGAAGCAGTCTGCATTGGTATCTTGTCATAGACACGCATTGTAGCCAGACCCTTGAACCAAGGCGTGAAGGCCCTTCTTGAAAGACCTTTTTAAAGCCCCCTTAAAAGGCGCGTCGTTGCAATTGCCAAAGCATAAGAAGTCCGACTATAAGTGCGAGCAGGCTTGGAATGGCCGCAACAACCAGTGCCGGCCAGTCGTTAAGTAAGCCCAAGTGCGAGAAAAGGCTATTGGCCAAATGAAACCCAATTCCGGCAACGATCGCAAGAAAAACCTTAAAGCCTAGGGCGCCACCCCGGGCCTGAATGTAAGCAGCCGGCAGCGCCAAGACCAGCATCACCCAGACAGCGACCGGGTAGATCATTTTTTTCCAGAACGCAATCTCGTAGCGTCCCGAGGCCTGTTTGCCCGCCTGTAGATAGTCCACGTACAAAAACAGCTCGCGGGCCGACATTTGTTCCGGTTTAACCATAAGCGCCCCAAGCCGAGCGGGCGAAAGATACAAGGGCAACTCCAAACTTTTAACCCGACTTCGGGTTACCTGGCCATCGGCGGCAAAGTCCGTTAACCGGACACCTTCAAGACGCCAAATGGAAGCCTCTTTTGCGTTTTCAGTGGCCGCAATAGCACGAAAGAAAACAGCTGACTCGGCTTCCACAAGTCGTCGCAGAGTAAGAAGCTCGCCAAACTCATAAAGCGTCACACCCTTAAGCCTGCGGTCTAGATCCATACTCGTGAGATTCACCATTCGCACTCGAACCCGGTCCTCACCGCTGCCAGTAGGGTAGTCGCGCATCCAGAAACCCGAGGACAAAAAACCCGAGCCGAGCCTGCCATCGGCGCTTGCCTTGGTGCGAACTGCCGCAACTTCGGAGACAGGAAGAACCACCTCAGCAAGGAAAAACGTGAAAGCCACCAAGGGCAAACCTACAAAGGCCGACAGGCCAAGAACTTGGCGTGGCCCAAGGCCAGAGGCCCGTGCCACGGTGAACTCGGAGCCCGCTGCGAGCTGAGCCAAGGCCCAGACAGCACCAATTAATGTGGCCACTGGTAAGAGTTCATAGACCATGCCCGGGATACGAAAAACCACCACGGTAAGGGCCTTCTCGAGTGTATAACCACCACGACCAAGATTTCTGATTTCGCTGACAGTGTCGACAAAGGCGAAAAGTAAAACGAAGCCCGCCAGAACGAGCCCAATGTGTATGACAAGCTGCCCCGCAAAATAACGTCGAAGCGTTGTCATGCAAGGGGTTTCCTTGCCACAGACCGTCTAGGCAAAAGAGTTCTAACAAGAAGCGTAAGCGGGTTGGGCGTTAACTGCTGGCGCCACCAGAAAAGCCCCAGCGTAACTGCAGATATAGCGGCAGGCGTAAGCCACCATCCAAGCCACATGGCCATCCGACCCTCGGCAAGCAGAGCCTGAACCAGCGTGACGCTGTTCATAGCCAGCATAAAACTCAGCACCCCAAAAATCAGATGAAGAGACCGACCAAGACGAGGGCTTGTCACAGCCACAGGAATAGCAAAAAACGGCATCGCAACTGCGATCAGACAAAGACCAAGGCGGTAACTGAGCTCCGCCATAGCCGCAAGGTCGCCCTGCCGAGACAGCCCAGCAAGCTCAACAACGCCCGAAGCACGAAGGGAGGGAGCGGCTTTTTCAGGAACCGGAGAACGATCAAGAAAGAGCCGGTAGGCATCAAATCGAAGTTGCCGCGTTTCAAGGTCCACAAGGTTGAAATCGGTGCGAGTGCCCTGGGCTAACGAGAGCCAGGCGCCACCACCCTCTTGAGGCTGAACTTCCCCCTTCGAGGCCAAAATCACCGCCTCCTGACCGGCGGACTCGGCACGAATAAAAACAAGACCAAGCCGCTTTTCCGTGTCCGAGGCCATTTCCCCAAAAAACACAATTTGACCCGAGCGGGACTCCATGAAACGCCCGGCATCGAGCCTCTGGTCCTCAGGCCGTTGGCTGAATTCCAGGCGGGTCTCGTCGAGTTGCTGCTGAGCCCAAGGCGACACTATGAAGGTTAAAGCCACCATGGCCAAGGCAAATGGCCAGATGAACTTGGCGACAGGCCCGAACCACTGGCCCAGCCCGAGCCCCGAGGACATCCAGACCACCATCTCCGAGTCCTTCCAGGCCCGGGTAAGGGCAAGAAGCACAGACAAATAGACCGTCAGAGCAAGAACCACCGGTAAGGCCTGCATCGCGGCAAAGGCCACCAGCGGGACGACGAGCTCGGAATCGGCGCGATCGGACGCGGCCGCGCCCAGCATACGAATAAGCGAGCTGGTCACCAAAATAGTCAATAAAACGGCGAAGACGGCGCCAGCAATCGCGCGGACTTCTTGGAGAAAAGACTTAAATGCGATCACAAACTTTATAATGGAGAGTTTCGAGCATCAATTAAAGGCATTGTGTCATGACCACAGCAACGACTAAAGACACCAAAATTCCTGCCGAGCAAAGGCCGGAGCTTGTTGTTACCGCTAGCAATAAGCCTGTCGACAGGGCTCAGGCCGATTGTGCCTGGGTTGCCCTGTTCTCAACCGTCGCTGGCGTTGAGCTTACTATGCCGGCCCGAGTGGTCGACAAAGTTTCCAGAGGCGCCATTGCGAAATTGCTAAAAGCAGGCGACTTCGACGGGAAGCTTGGCAGTTGTTTTTTAGTGCGTGACCTCAACGGCATCCCCTCTTCGCGCGTTTTATTGGTCGGCTGCGGCCCGAAGGAGAATTTCAACGAGAAAGCCTACGCCGAGGCTGTTCGCGCGGCGACCCGTGCCATGGCTCCACTGAAAGGGGTCAAGCGGGTCTCCTCCTTTTTAACAGACTTAACCGTAGGCGAGCGCTCGGGTGACTGGCGGCTGCAGGCGCACGTGCTTGCATGTCGTGAGGTCTTGTACCGTTTTGACAGGTTCAAAACCCGCCAAGATAGTAAAGACGCCAAGCCCGAGGACGTGAAGGCTGCGGGTAAGGCAACCAAGTCCTCCCGGCCCGAGGCCCCAAGCCTTGCGTCGGTTGAGGTGCTGCTACCCGGGGATATGCGGCCCACCGATGCCCCCCGTATTATTTCTGAGGCCCAAGCTGTGGCCAACGGCATTGAATTAAGCAAGGACTTGGGCAACCTGCCACCGAATCTTTGCACTCCCAGCTACCTTGCCAGCACGGCCAAAGGCCTTGCACGGCAGTTCCGAGTAAAAGTCGAGGTACTAGACAAACCCGCCATGGAAAAACTTGGCATGAATGCCCTATTAGCCGTTGCCCAAGGCTCGGCCCAGCTCCCACAATTCATCGTGATACACCACAACGGCGGAACCGCAAAAGACACCCCGGTGGTCCTGGTGGGCAAGGGCATTACCTTTGACACCGGTGGAATTTCCTTAAAACCGCCCGGCGACATGGACGAAATGAAGTATGACATGTCAGGCGCCTCGACAGTTATGGGCGTGATGCGCGCCGTGGCGGAAATGGGCCTAAAGCGCAATGTCATTGGTGTTATTCCCACCTGCGAGAACATGCCCGGCGGGACCGCCACCCGCCCAGGTGATATTGTTCAAACTATGTCGGGCCAGACGGTTGAAATTTTGAATACCGACGCGGAAGGTCGGCTCATTCTTTGCGATGCCCTAAGCTACGTTGAGAAAAACTTTAAGCCTGAGGCAGTCATTGATATTGCCACCCTCACGGGGGCCTGCGTTGTGGCCCTGGGGCATGTAAACACAGGGCTATTTACCGAGGACGACGGTCTGGCTCAGGCCTTAATTCAGGCAGGCCGTGACGGGCTGGATCCGGTCTGGCGCCTTCCCCTGGAAGAGGAGTACCAAGAGCAGCTCAAGTCACCCTTCGCCGACGTGGCCAATGTGGGAGGTCGGGCTGCAGGTAGTGTAACAGCGGCCTGCTTCTTGTGGCGGTTCGCGAAAGCCTATAAATGGGCGCACCTCGATATTGCGGGTACTGCATGGAAGAGTGGTGCCCAAAAAGGTGCAACGGGCCGTCCTGTTGGCCTTCTTCTGGCCTATCTCCGGGCCGAACGTGACAACGGTTGATTTTCATTTCAACACCCCTGACCGCCTGCTGCATGCCTGCCGCCTAGTTCGTAAGGCGGTTCGGTCGGGTCAGGTGTTGGAGACGAAGCCCCTTCTTGTTTTCTGCAGCGAGCCCGAGCGGCTCGTCAAATTCGATGACATGCTCTACGAGTTCTCGGAAGAGGATTTTTTGCCGCATGTCATGGCAGACCATCCTTTAGCCGACGAATCTCCCATTTTGCTCTGCCCCGAACCCATCGTGCCAAGCGCAGCTCGCCATGCTTTCTTGCTTGTCAACCTTGATGACGAAGTGCCCGACTCTTTCAGCTCATTCGATCGCGTCTTCGAAATCGTTGGCCCTGACGACGCAGACAAAGCACAGGCAAGAAAGCGTTTCAGTTTTTACAGAGAACGTGGCTACACCATTCAACAATTCGACCTTTCAAAGACCGCGCGCTAATGCCAACGACAACGCCCAATCACTCAGGCCTTGATAAGGCCTTCGACCCTCAAACCCTTGAGTCTTACTGGCGCGAGCAATGGGAGGCGCAAGGACTTTTCAGCGCGGGGCAGGCCGAAAATGTAGAAGGTTTTTGTATTCAATTGCCTCCGCCGAATGTGACAGGAACACTGCATATGGGTCATGCCTTTAACCAGACCCTTATGGACGCCCTGACCCGGTGGCAGCGTATGAAGGGTAACAACACACTCTGGCTGCCAGGCACCGACCATGCTGGCATTGCCACTCAAATCGTAGTGGAACGTCAGTTGGAGGCCAAAGGCGAGAGCAGCGCCGAGCTCGGTCGGGAAGCCTTTTTAGAGCGCGTATGGCAGTGGAAGGAGCAGTCGGGCTCAACCATTACTGGGCAGATGCGACGAATGGGAACAAGCTGCGACTGGGCCATGGAGTACTTCACCATGAGCCCAAGTTGCTCGGAGGTGGTGAAGCAAGTTTTTATTAGCCTCTATCGACAAGGACTCCTCTACCGAGGCAAGCGGCTGGTGAACTGGGATCCAAAACTGCTTACAGCCTTGTCGGATCTTGAGGTGTTGAGCGAAGAGGAAGAAGGCCACCTTTGGGAGTTGCGCTACCCCTTAAGCGATGGATCTGGAAGTTTAGTAGTGGCGACCACCCGGCCAGAAACCATGCTGGGCGATACAGCAGTAGCCGTGCACCCCGAGGACGATCGCTACAAAGCACTGATTGGTAAGACCATTCGATTGCCTCTAAGCGATCGTGATATTCCTATCATTTCAGATGACCACGTGGACCCGGCCTTTGGAACCGGCTGCGTGAAGATCACACCTGCGCACGACTTTAACGACTACGCCATGGGGCAACGGCATAGCCTTCTCATGATTAATATTTTCACGCCGACGGCTTGTATCAATGAGGAGGCGCCCGAGGCCTATCGTGGGCTCGATCGCTTCAAAGCACGTGAACAGATTCTTAAAGATCTCGAGACGGCGGGTCTACTTGTAGCAACCAAGCCGCACAAGCTCATGGTGCCTCGGGGCGATCGCACCGGCGCGGTCATCGAGCCCCTGCTTACCGACCAGTGGTTTGTCGCGATGTCCAAACCCGCCCCCGAAGGCACACACACGCCAGGCCAGTCCATCTCTGGCCGCGCCTTGCAGGTGGTTGAAGAGGGGCAAGTGCGCTTTACGCCAGAGAGCTGGACAACGACCTACCGTCAATGGCTTGAAAATATTCAGGACTGGTGTATTTCGAGGCAACTCTGGTGGGGGCACCAAATTCCCGCCTGGTACAAGGCCGACGACCAAGGCCAGCCGATTCACGATGGTGCGGTCTATGTGGCGGAAAACGACGATGAGGCACTGAAGCAGGCGCGTGATTCTGGCTGGGTCGGCAACCTCGTTCGCGACGCGGACGTGCTTGACACCTGGTTTTCTTCGGCTCTGGTGCCCTTCTCAACCCTGGTGAAGCCCGGCGAAGAGTGGAATCCCAACCTAGGCAAAGAGAAAGGCCTTGCCTTCGGCGGACCAAAACTTACGCCAGAGCTCGCTCAATATCTTCCGTCCAGCGTTTTGGTGACGGGCTTTGACATCATTTTCTTTTGGGTAGCCCGAATGGTCATGATGACCTGCCACTTCACTGGCCAGGTGCCCTTCCGCGATGTTTATGTGCATGCCTTGGTACGCGATGCCGAAGGCCAGAAGATGAGTAAGAGCAAGGGCAACACCCTTGACCCTATTGACCTCATTGACGGTATTGATCTGGACGCCCTTGTGGCCAAACGCACTTCAGGGCTCATGAACCCCAAACAGGCACAGGCCATTGAAAAAAAAACCCGCAAAGAATACCCAAGTGGCATCCCGGCATTTGGCACCGATGCGCTTCGGTTCACCTTTGCAAGCCTTGCCACCCCTGGACGGAACATTAACTTTGATCTGTCTCGCTGCGAGGGTTACCGAAACTTTTGCAACAAGCTATGGAACGCCAGTCGTTTTGTCCTGATGAACTGCGAGGGTAAAGACAACGGTCTTGGCGTTTGCTTCGGAGACTGTGGTCCAGAGGGGCCCCTTCACTTTAGCTTTGTTGATCAATGGATTGTCTCGGAGCTGCAACGTGTTGAAGACGAGGTCGAGAGGCAGCTGACTGCCTATCGTTTCGACCTGGCTACAAAAGCTATTTACGAATTCGTATGGAATGAATTCTGTGACTGGTACCTTGAGCTTGTAAAAATCGCCCTTCAGTCCCCTGCCGAGAACGCTCAGCGGGCTGCTCGCCGCACCCTACTGCGTACCCTTGAGGCAACCTTGCGACTTGCCCACCCGTTCATGCCTTTCATTACCGAGTCCCTCTGGCAGGCAGTTGCGCCGGTTGCGGGGCGATCAGAGGCGCTGATGCAAGGCGATTTTGCAAGCATTGCTACCGCGCCCTTCCCCAAGGCCGAGCGTAAAAAAATTGAACCTCACTGCGACGCGCAGATGCGCCAGCTCAAAGCACTGGTTGGCGCTATTCGCAGCCTGCGCTCCGAAATGGGCCTAGGCCCTGGGGACAAGGTACCCCTGCGTATCCAGGTCGACAAGAGCGCTGAAGAGACAGATTCGGAGGATCTTCTTGACTTTACAACGGACAGTCATCAGCGACAGCTGGCTCTTGCGGGGTTGGCGGCCTTGTGTCGGCTTAGCGAGGTTAGTGTCGATGGGACTTCGAACGACTCTGGCTCGGATGCAATGTCTACTCCGGAAACACACCAAAGTAAGGCCGCAGCCCTGGCACCCGTTCAAATACTCGGCAGACTGCGTTTAAGGCTTGAGGTGCAAATCGACCTAGAAGCCGAGAAAGCTCGTCTGCAAAAAGAAATCGACCGTCTGAGCCAGGAAATTGGCAAATGCAAGGCCAAGCTATCGAACCCGCAGTTTGTTGATCGAGCACCGGCGGCTGTTGTTCAGCAGGAGCAGTCGCGCTTGGCTGAATTTGAGCTTGCCCTTGCCAAAGTGAATGGCCAACGTCAGTTGCTTCTTCAAGCCTATTGATCACGAAAGCAAGTCACTAAAAAGAAAAGGCGATGCAGATTGATCTGCGTCGCCTCAAAATGACCACTTAGGCTTCGCCTTCGTGGCCTCTCCTCCTCAACGAATTCTGACCTTACTTGCAAGAGCTTACATGACACAAGCTGTACCGCAACAGATTGACCTAGGCTTGTTCATGCAAATACCGACGTTAAGCTTCTGTAGCATGAACAAACCACGGACAAACCTAAAAAGTAGCGGAAAAATGGGTGTAATCCCTAGTCTTTTTTCTGGGGATCTTTCGGCTCACCAGAGCCTTCTTGACCATTCGAAGGCTCATCGAAGGCCGGTTCGTCAGAGGTCTTGCCGCTCGGCACAAGCCTAAGGGCTGGTTCATTCGATTGGGGAAAGATTCCAAATACATCGCGTGTGCTGGCATAAAACGAACCATGAGCGACAGCAATAAGAATAAAGGTAATGGGCATAAGCAGGGTAAAGACAGCCTGCTGGCTTAGCCCCGCGAGACTCGTAAAAGCCGAAACCAAAAGGCTAAGAAATACAAAAAGGCCCACCCAAGAGACGCCGTATACAAAAAAGGCTCGACGGTTTCGCCAGACCGCAAAAAAGGAATAAAAAAGTGCCTTCGCCAGGGGAAACTGACCCCAGACCACAAGTTGTGGGGCAAACCAGAAAGCCATCAGCACGGGCAGATAGCCGAGCACGGCGACAATAAGTCCCCACTGCAGGCTTGGGTCCATGGAGATGGTCGGATCCGTCAATTCTTCAGGCGACTGACTCATGGCTCGAAAAAGGCTTCCGCCGTCCACCACCCAGGCAAGGACAAGAACAACAACAAGCCCCAAGAAATAAAGAAGGCCCATCTGCAGAAGGAGCTTCGCCTTATCACTGCGAAAGCCCGACACCAGCAGCAAAGGCATGGGCATCTCCTGACGATCTACGGCATAGGCCAGTGCCACAAAACCAAAGCCCAGACCCGGAGTAAGAATGAGAGGCGCAATGAGACCAAGCAGCGGAACCATGGCAAGAATGACCAGCCCCGCCCAGTAGGCAAATAAGGTGAGAAACCATATAAGCGGCTGGCGATGGAAAAGACGAAACCCCTCCATTAACCATGCCAGGCCAATACGTGAATTCACCACGCGGGGATCGGGCTGGATTTTCATGGCAAGCATTCGCGCATGGCCTCCTTGGTTCGGCAGTGGTTGAGCATATTTTGAAAGTAGGCAGGATCCTTGGCCGTGAGCATCTCGGCGGGCCGCGGCCGATACCAGTCATAAAGGCGTGACACCAAGAATCGAAAGGCCGCTGTTCGACGCATCATAGGCCAGGCCTGGCGCTCGTGAGAGGTAAAGGGCTTCACGCGAGCATAGGCGAGAAGCATCGATTCACCATTCTGCGAATTATTATGCGACCAGTCGTTGTAAGCCACAGCAAGATCGAAAAGAAACGCATCATCACCCGCAAAGTAGTAATCAATAAAACCGCCAAGTGTTAGCTCTGAATCCGCTAAAGACTCGGTTTTATCTTGATCAAACAAGACGTTGTCTCGAAAAAGATCGGCGTGAACGGCGCCCTGCGCAAGGCCCAGATAAATTTCGGACTGATGAAAAGCTTGCTGAGTTTTAAGCTCATCCCGGGTAAGCTGAACGATGTCTTCGGGCATGCGTGACCAGAGGTCCGGCAAGACCTGTTGCCACCAGGCAAGGCCACGTAGGTTTGGCTGGCGCATTCCAAAATCAGCAACCGCAAGATGACTTTTGGCCATCTCTCCACCCACAAGAGCACAATGCTCGGGCGTAGGATCACTCACATCTCTACCCTTTAGGCGACGTACTAGGGCAGCAGGCTTACCTTCACAAAGGCCCAACAGCGCGCCGCGTCTGTTTGGAGCAGGCGATGCACAGGCCACCGACTTCGACGCAAGATGCCGCATGAGCTCAAGGTAGTAGGGAAGCTGGGAAGCCGAGAGCCTTTCAAAGAGCGTCAGTACAAATTCGCCCCTCGTGCTACTTAAGAAGAAATTCGTGTTCTCAATGCCCGAAGGTATACCCCTCAGAGAGACAAGCTCTCCGAGGTCATAGTCAATTAGAAACGTCTGGGCAGCCGATGATGAGACCGGCGTAAAAACCGCCATAAGGGCCTAGTCGAGAAGCCGAGTAATCAGGCTTGATGTATCCCAACGACGCCCCCCCTTGGTCTGGACATCGGAATAAAACTGGTCCACCAAGGCAGTCACAGGAAGCTTCGCGCCGTTACGCCGCGACTCGTCCATACAAAGCCCTAGGTCTTTTCGCATCCAGTCCACAGCAAAGCCAAAGTCAAACTTGCCGTCCACCATGGTGGTGCCTCGGTTGTCCATTTGCCAGGACTGGGCCGCGCCCTTGCCAATGACCTCGAGCACCAATTTCATGTCAAGGCCCGCCTTCACTCCAAAGGCAACCCCTTCCGACAATCCCTGTACAAGGCCGGCGATACAAATTTGATTCACCATCTTGGCAAGCTGCCCGGCACCCGACTCGCCAATGCGAGTGAAGGCACGCGAGAAGGCCATGGCAACCGGTTGTGCACGGTCGAAATCGGACTGTGGGCCCCCAACCATCACGGTAAGCAGGCCATTGACAGCCCCTGCCTGCCCACCTGAGACGGGTGCGTCGATGAAGCTTAAGCCCATGGAGGTGGCCTGAGCCCAGAGCTCGTGCGCCACCTCGGCCGAAGCCGTGGTGTGATCCACAAAAAGGCTCCCCTTAGTCATGCCGGCAAAGGCGCCCTGTGGGCCAAGGACCACGCTCCGAAGGTCATCATCGTTGCCAACGCAGCAAAAGACAATGTCGGCCTGCTTGGCCGCCTCGGCGGGGGTCGCGGCGGCTGCACCACCAAACTCGGCTACCCAAGCCTTGGCCTTCTCGGCAGACCGGTTGTACACCGTGACGCTGTGACCTGCCTTGGCAAGGTGACCCGCCATGGGAAAACCCATCACTCCAAGTCCTAGAAAGGCCACACGGGTGGCGGGGCTGGCGTCGTACTGCTTTTCTTGAATGCTCGGCATGGCAAAGGGCTCCGTAAGAAAAAGTCGTTAACCACGCGATTATCCCGTGTTCCCTTAAACTGTGCGCCATGGCCATACTGACTGTTTCTGAAATTCGACGAAAGTTCTTGAACTTCTTTGCCCAGCAAGGGCATACGGTGGTTGCATCCAGCCCCTTGGTGCCCGCCAACGACCCTACCCTGCTTTTCACCAACAGCGGCATGGTTCAGTTCAAGGACGTTTTTCTAGGCAAAGAACAGCGTCCTTACACAAGAGCGACATCGTCACAGCGTAGCGTTCGCGCGGGCGGCAAACACAACGATCTTGAGAATGTAGGCTACACCGCGAGGCATCACACGTTTTTCGAGATGCTCGGCAACTTTTCGTTTGGCGACTTTTTCAAAGAAGACGCCATCGGCTTTGCCTGGACACTTCTTACCGAGGTCTACGGCCTGCCCAAGGAAAAACTCTGGGTCACTGTTTACCAGGACGATGACGAGGCCTACGCGATCTGGAAAGATAAAATTGGCGTGCCTGTTGAACGGATTGTGCGCATTGGCGATAACAAAGGCGCGCGTTACGCCAGTGACAACTTCTGGCAGATGGCCGACACCGGTCCCTGTGGCCCCTGCAGCGAAATCTTTTTTGACCATGGGCCGGAGGTCTTGGGTGGCCCCCCGGGGTCCGACGACGCCGATGGCGACCGTTACATCGAAATCTGGAACCTCGTCTTCATGCAGTTTGACCGTAACGAGGCTGGGGTTCTTAACCCTCTCCCTAAGCCCTGCGTGGACACTGGAATGGGGCTAGAGCGCATTGCTGCAGTGTTACAAGGCGTTCACAGCAACTACGACATTGATCTTTTCCAGAATCTGATCAAGGTCGCAGCTCTGGAAACCGGCTGCAAAGATCTTGAGAACCCCTCCTTACGAGTCATTGCCGACCACATAAGAGCCTGCAGTTTTTTGATTGTTGATGGCGTTATTCCAGGGAACGAAGGCCGCGGCTATGTACTGCGACGAATTGTTCGCAGAGCCCTGCGTCATGGTCATAAGCTTGGGCAGACCCAGCCGTTTTTCTACCGCCTGGTCAAAGCGCTTGACCAGGAGATGGGGGAGGCCTACCCCGAGCTTCGTGCCATCGCCACACGCGTGTCAGAGGTACTCAAGACCGAAGAGGAGCGCTTTGGCGAGACCCTTGAAAAAGGTATGGGTATTTTGTCTCAGGCCCTTGAACCTCTAAAAGAGGGCCAAGCCCTTGATGGCCAGACAGCCTTTATGCTTTATGACACGTTTGGCTTCCCACTCGACCTGACAGCCGATGTCTGCCGCGAGAGAGGTCTCACCGTGGATGAAGCGGGCTTTGAGAAAGCCATGGACCAGCAACGCGGTCAGGCTCGGGCCTCAAGCAAATTCAAGCAAGGCGCTGGCCTGAGTTATGAGGGCAGAGACACCCAGTTCCTTGGCTACACCGACCTTCAGAGCACAGCCGAGGTGACCGGTCTTTTTGTGGAAGGTAGCCCCGCCGAAAAAGTCGTTGAGGGCCAGTTGGTCACCGTGGTGCTCTCGCAGACACCCTTTTACGCAGAGTCAGGCGGCCAGGTGGGTGATGCAGGAGAACTGCGTACATCAGGGCTTGTCATTCGCGTGGATGACACACAAAAAATTACCCCCACTGTCTTTGGACACATCGGGCAGGTTGTGAAAGGAAGCCTATGTCTTGGGGCGCAGATTGAGGCGCACGTGAATGTTGGTCAGCGGGCTCAGACCGCCCGTAACCACTCGGTCACTCACCTTATGCACAAGGCGCTAAGGGAAGTTCTTGGCGATCATGTGCAGCAAAAAGGCTCGCTGGTGGATGCCGAGAAGACCCGTTTTGACTTCTCCCATAACCAGCCAGTCACTGCTGCCGAGATTCAGGAAATCGAACGGCGCGTGAACGCTGAAATCCTTGAAAACGCCGCCACCCAGGCCCGAGTCATGAGCTTTGATGAGGCCGTTGCGGGCGGTGCCATGGCACTCTTTGGCGAAAAATACGGGGATGAAGTTCGCGTGCTTGATATTGGAAGCTCGCGTGAGCTGTGTGGTGGTACCCACGTGGGTCGAACGGGGGACATTGGTCTTTTCAAAATTATTGCTGAGTCCGGTGTTGCTGCAGGCATTCGACGAGTTGAAGCCATTACCGGTGAACGACTACTCGATCAGATTCGCCAAACCGACCAAACACTCGCATCGGCAGCCTCGTTACTGAAAGCGCCGAGTCACGAACTGACCTCGAAACTTAGTCAGATCATCGAACAGAGCCGCCAGCTTGAGAAGGAGTTGGCACGCCTGAAAATCAAGTTGGCCTCCGCATCCCGAGACGACCTAATGAGCAAAGCGCTGGACGTGAAAGGGGTCAAGCTTCTTGTTGCCAAGCTTGACGACATGGACCCTGGCGGCCTGCGAGGCCTTGTCGACCAGCTTAAGGACAAAATGGGCAGTGCCGCGATTGTTTTGGCTGGGGTGCAGGCGGACAAAATCAGTCTGGTGGCCGGGGTCACCAAAGACCTGACCTCCAAGGTCAAGGCGGGCGACCTTGTTAATCATGTCGCCCAGCAGATTGGCGGTAAAGGCGGAGGCCGACCTGACATGGCCCAGGGAGGGGGTGTGGATACAGCAGCCCTTCCTCAAGCCCTCCAAAGCCTTACGGCCTTTTTAGCGGGTGGACTCGAAAAGTCGTAATAATCAGGTCATGGGAACTCACTTGACCCCAGGCTTAGGATCCAAAAGTGAAAATGGGTCCGCTCAGCCGAATCGAACCCTTGAGCTTCAAGGACTCAGTTGCCCGTTGCCCATTCTGAAGGCCAAAAAGGCTCTCGGGGAAATGGCCTCTGGCGAGCACCTGTTGGTCATCGCCACCGACCGGGGCGCCTGGGACGATTTTGATTACTTTTGTGCAAACACCGGTCACGCTCTTCTTGAACGCAAAGAGGCCCAGGGTCAGTTCACGTTTCTCATTCGCTGTAAATAAAAGCCACGGTTGCTTTAGGCCTGACCAGGCGCAGATCAAAAACCCGCTAGACCTTCTCGAGCTTTGCAACCCCAAGGGCTAGCCATTTCGGGCCATCCCTTTTGAAATTGACCTGAGCACGTCCCTCGGCGCCTGAGCCCTCGAGCGCCAGAATAACGCCATCACCAAAACGCGAATGACGCACCGCCT
>JAYNLI010000010.1:0-44698 GCA_038111655.1 Bordetella sp. | reverse complement strand
GTATTCCCGGTATTCCCCGTGACCGTATTCAGGCCGAGCTCACCTGGGCAACCAAGGCCAATAAACCCAGTGCCGGCCAGCCGTCACGTTATGCCACCCTTGAGTTTGTTAGCCTTGGCGCAATGGATGTGAATTCCGACAACAGCCAGGCCACTGACCGCGCTAATGTCTGGAACCTCCGCCTTGGCTCGCGCTACTTGGCTTTAGGTGGTGAAGTTCTTGTGCAACTGGCGGTTGAGAACATTACCGACAAACTCTATGCAGGTTCGGTGATTGTTGATCAGGCCTTCGAGCGCTACTACGAGCCCGGGGCACCGCGACAGTACCTTCTTGGTCTGCATTACAAGCGCACGATGTAACCAAGGGGAATGATGTAAAAAGGAGGGCGTGAACGCCCCCCACCAATTAAGCCCAAGCCTTGGGGCTCCGCTCGAGAGGGTATCCCGCGTGAGTTCAAGCACGCTCGACCGCGCACGTCGGCTGTGCGTTGCCCCGATGATGGACTGGACCACGCGCCATTGCCGATTCTTTCATCGGCTACTTTCTCCCAATGCCCTGCTGTATTCCGAGATGGTGACAGCCGATGCCGTTATTCACGGAAAGCGCGATCGGCTGCTTGGCTTTAATACTGCAGAGCACCCAGTGGCGTTGCAGTTAGGGGGATCCGACCCCCAAGCACTCGCACAGGCCGCTGCCATTGGCGAGGCCATGGGCTACGACGAGATCAACCTGAACTGTGGCTGCCCCAGCGATCGCGTGCAACAAGGCTCCTTTGGCGCTTGCCTAATGCGCGAGCCCATGCGGGTTGCGGAGTGCGTTCAGGCCATGCGAGAGACCGTTTCTGTCCCTATAACTGTGAAGCACCGTATTGGTGTGGACGACGAGCAGGATTACGACTTTCTTTTTCGATTTGTTGAGGCTGTTTACGCCAGTGGTTGCCATGTTTTTGTGGTCCATGCACGTGCAGCCCTTCTAAAGGGTCTAAGCCCCAAAGAAAATCGCGAAATTCCGCCCCTTCACTACGACAGGGTTCGTTCTTTAAAGCAAGACTTTCCCAAAGCGCAGTTCATCTTAAATGGGGGTCTGACTGACATCTCAGCAGTGCGGTGGCTGGACGAACTGCAGGCGGATGGCTTGATGATTGGACGCGCCGCCTACCATAACCCCTGGCTACTAAGGGACTTGGACGCAGTTTTTTTTGAGGATCACCCTGCACGCCCTTTTGATCGATGGCCTGTGATTGAACGACTACAGGCTTAC
The DNA here is from genome assembly GCA_038111655.1 of Bordetella sp. Classification (GTDB taxonomy): domain Bacteria; phylum Pseudomonadota; class Gammaproteobacteria; order Burkholderiales; family Burkholderiaceae_A; genus Hahnella. The sequence continues at coordinate 43,438 of JAYNLI010000010.1, read as the reverse complement.
TATGAAACAGGCCTATCGGATGGGGTCCCAGCAACCGCCATGACGCGGCATTGGCATGGCCTTTTCTACGGTCAGCCAGGTGCGGTTGCCTGGAGACGTGCCATGGCCGAGGGACGGGGCCCTGCAACCGTTTCCGCACAAAACTCGGGTACCCTTAAAAGTTCTTTCTAACCCTCACGGAGGACTGCATATGAAAAAAGCAGCATTGTTCGTGAGCCTAGTCGTTCTGGCTTATGGCTCTTTATCTATTCCAAGCGTTGCATTTGCCAAGAAAAATACTGTGTGGTGTGTGGTCAACGATAAGACAGGAGACTACACTAGCGACTGTCATAAGGAGAAGTCAGCTTGTAAAAAGGCTGCCAGAGCAGAGGCCAAGAAAAAAGGTGGGCGCTATAGTTGCGGCGCCAACATGGGCTAGTGATTAACGGTCAATAACGTTCATCATCGGCGGGCAGGTATAGCCCGGGGCTACGCTTTCGCTTGCCGGTTTACCTTTCGGGCACTTGTAGACGCATGTGGTGTGACCGTTTGGGTTCTTAATTCGCTCGCCGATATAGCAGTTAACGGTTTTCTTTTTGGGCTGGGTCTGTGCCAGCACGGTAGGCGACGTCGTTAAAGCAAGGAGAGCTACCCAGGTGCTGCACAAAACCTTGGTCATACGAGACGTTTGGGCCATGAATGCGTCCTTATCGTGAATGGAAAAACTTGAAGTATTGGCGCCTCCGGCACGAATCGAACGTGCGACCCTCCCCTTAGGAGGGGGATGCTCTATCCACTGAGCTACGGAGGCTTCAGTGACAAGGTTACCTATTTTTTACTTGCCTCGTCACCCTGTAGGCCTTGCAGACCATCGTGAGCCAATGGATTCAAGGTCTGTTTCTTTTGTCGTCGCTTAAGGCGCTGCATGGCGAGCAAAATGGCACCGCACAGGGCAAGCCCAAGAATAAGCCAGCCAAGGGCCAGCCAACGCTCTGAGACGCTTGGTGAAGCAATGCGCACCAGTGCTTCGCATAGGTAAAGCCATATAAGAAGAGACATCCACTGGAAGGTGTAGATCTTCCCCAGCGCCAGGCCGGGCATGGCTGCCGCCAGTGGAATCACCTTCAGCCATAGCCATGATCCGTCGCGCACAGGGTCAATAAACGATTCCCAGGCCAGGCCATACAGAACCATAAGCCCACAGACAATCAGGCTAATACGCACCAACGTTGGTTCGAGGGCGGGCTTTGGGGTAGGGGCTGTTAATTGCGTTTCTGTGGAAGTGGGATTCTGGGAGCTCGCGCCGCTTGGGTTTGGCTGGCTCACGAGGCGGGCTTTCCTTGAAGGCTCTGGCTTATGGTTGCAACGCGGCGACCCAAGGCATGGGCAAGCCTTAACTCCTCTGGGGTCACAGGCTGCTTCCCGTCACTGCCTGCCCAATGCGAGGCACCGTAAGGCGTTCCTCCCGAACGGGTGGCAGCAAGGTCGGCCTCGCCGTAGGGAAGCCCAACCAGCAGCATGCCATGGTGCAAGAGGGGCAGCATCATGGAGAGCAGAGTTGACTCTTGCCCCCCATGCAGGCTTCCTGTGCTTGTAAAAACGGCCGCAGGCTTTCCAACCAAGTCGCCCGCAATCCAGTTGTTAAGCGTTCCATCAATGAAATACTTCATGGCCGCAGACATATTCCCGAACCGTGTTGGTGAGCCCAGAATAAGGCCGCTGCAGTCCTTTAAGTCTTGCGGCTCGGCGTAAGGGGGCCCGGTGTCGGGGACAGGCGGTGCGGTGGCCTCGTGGGTGGCTGAGACCACTGGCACAGTGCGAAGACGAGACTGACAACCCGGTACCGAGTCAACGCCATCGGCCACGGCTCGCGCAAGTTCTAAGGTGCTGCCATGGCGACTGTGGTAAACCACTAAAATCTCTTTACGCGTCATAGCCTTATCATAGCGAGAAGTCTGTTTTAAAAAAGGACCGCCACGAAGGGGCGCCCAATCACAAAAGGAGAAGGCCATGAAGGTTCGTGACATTCTTAAATACAAAGAGCCCATGCTCTTTCAGACAAAGCCTGAAGACTTACTCTCTGATGCCGTGGTAACCATGGCTGACGAGAACATCGGTTCCTTGGTTGTTCTATCGAAGGGACGGCTTGCTGGCATGCTCACGTTTCGTGAAATTCTTGTGGTGCTTGCCAAGCGGCAGCGCGAGCACCGCACAGGGCCCACACCAACCATGTCTGAAATTACCGTGGCTGAGGTAATGAACACCAAGCCCACCTGTTCGCACCCCGACATGACTGTGGATGAACTGCGTACAGTCATGAACGCCTGTGGTGAGCGCTACCTTCCTGTGGTCGAGGCCGATCAGTCTGTGCTTGGTGTGGTCTCGTTTCACGATGTTGCCCGGGCTGTTCTCGAGGCTCAGAAGTTCGAGAATCAAATGCTTAAGGCCTACATTCGCGACTGGCCTGATGACGGCTCTGCTCAGGGCCAATAATGCGAATTCTTGTTTCAAACGATGACGGCTATTTTTCCCCGGGCATTGCGGCGCTGGCGGAGGCCATGCGGGGTTTTGGTGAGGTTACGGTGGTGGCGCCCGAGGCGGATCGCAGTGGCGCCAGTAACTCGCTCACGCTTGATCGACCGCTTTACGTTCGCAAGGCGTCCTCTGGGTTTTTCTACGTCAATGGCACCCCAACCGATTGTGTTCACGTCGCCGTTACGGGCTTTTTAGGCTTTCGCCCCGATCTGGTTGTCTCGGGCATTAATAACGGCCAGAACGTTGCAGAGGACACGCTTTACTCGGGAACCGTTGCAGCTGCTATGGAAGGGTTTCTGCTAGGCATACCGTCCATTGCGTTTTCACTGGCCGATCGTGGGTTTGATCATCTCGATACCGCCGTTCACGTGGTTCAGCGTCTCGTCACAGGCTTTTTGCAGAAACCGTTTGGCGAGCCCAAGCTTTTAAATGTCAACATCCCAAGTGTGGGACTGGGTTCGATGCAGGGCTACGAGGTCTGTCGGCTTGGCCGGCGCCATGTCGCCCAGCCCGTAATTGAAGTGGCCTCGCCTCGGGGGGAGCCGATGTATTGGGTGGGTGCACCCGGTGGTATTCGTGATGCGGGGCCTGGTACCGATTTCCATGCCTTGGCCAATTCCAAGGTGGCTATTACTCCCTTACGCGTCGATCTTGGGGACTCCGCGGCCCAGAGCGAGCTTGACGACTGGCTTCAGTCCTTGCCGTGAAGTCCAGTCGCAACAGTCCTTTCCCGCAGCCAACGGAGTTCAAGCCTCGGTGGGGTGGTACCAAGCCCCAGGTGACGGCCCCCGTCTTGGGCGGCTTGGGCCTAACGATAACTTCAGAGCCAACCCCAGGCCTTGCCAGCGATCGATTGCGCGAGCGCATGATTCAACGCCTGCGAGACCAGGGTATTCAGAATGCAAAAGTTCTAAGGGCCATGGCTGCAGTGCCCCGGCATCTTTTCGTGGATGCAGCATTGGCCAGTCGCGCCTACGAGGACTCCGCCCTGCCCATTGGTCATTCTCAGACCATTTCTCAGCCCTATGTTGTTGCCCGTGCAGTTGAACTGGCTCTTACGCATCTTCCCTTTGACCAACAACCGGGCCGAGTGCTTGAGGTGGGTGGTGGCTGTGGCTATCAGGCTGCCGTGTTGGCCAAGGTCTTCTCAGAGGTTTACTCGGTGGAGCGCATTTTAGGTCTACATCAGCAGGCCAGGCGAAACCTTTTTTCTTTGGCGCTTCCTAATCTGCACCTTTTGCATGGTGATGGTCTTTCAAGCGTTGGTCGATCGGAATTGTTTCAAGCCATTTTCCTTGCGGCGGGTATGCCCGACATTCCTCTCGATTTATTGAGAGAATTGCAGCCTGGGGGCGTACTTGTTGCCCCAATTGGCTCGCCACGACAGAAACTGGTTGTGGTTCGAGTGACTTCGGGGGAAACCCAGCCCGATCGACCGACCTACGAGCGTCGTGAGTTCGACGAAGTCTCTTATGTGCCTATTCTGAGAGGATTACAGAAATGACCCTATTGGACCGAGCTTCCCGTATTGGCCTTTCAATGGCCTGTGTTGGCCTGTTGGCTAGTTGTGCCTCGAAGGGGCCTGCCCCTGTTGAATCCCGTGCCGTGCCTGGCAGCCTGCCTGCCGAGCAGCGTAGTGCTACGGGCAGGCCTTTGGGAAGCCTTGAGCCTGTTGGCAAAGGCCAGTATCGGGTGCGCCGGGGCGATACCCTTTACAGTATTGCAGTTGATCACAACGCCGATTGGAAGGACTTGGCGCGTTGGAACAAACTCAGCAACCCCAATGTCATCGAGCCCGGTCAGGTGCTCTGGGTGTCCGACCCCTCGCCGCGGCCTTCCCCGGCTTTGGCACAGTCCTCTGCGCCACCTGCAGTAGGGGCTCAGACTCAGCCCATTGCCCCAAGCTCGGGTGTCGGCGTGCGGCCGCTTCAGTCGCAACCGCCCAGCGATTCGCAGCCAACAGGTGCGTCAGGAATGGGGTCCTCTGCCATGGCGGACCCCGCTGCAACAACACCTGCAGTGGCTGAGTCGGCCGCTCCCGCGGCCTCCGCGCCCCCCACCGAGCTTGCTTCCATTGCACCGGCTCCAACCGGTTGGGTGTGGCCGGCTAATGGTCAGATTATTTCCGGTTTTACCGAAGGGGGAAGTAAGGGCCTTTCCATTGCAGGGGCCCCTGGTGAGGCGGTGTTTGCCGCCGAGACCGGAAAGGTGGTGTACAGCGGCAGTGGACTTCGCGGTTACGGCAACTTGGTGATCGTGAAGCATGAGCAAGACGTAATTACCGCCTATGCCCATAACCGAGCCATTTTGGTGAAGGAAGGTCAGACCGTTCGGCGCGGACAGAAAATTGCAGAATTGGGTATGTCGGATACCGATCGGCCCATGCTTTTGTTTGAAGTGCGTAAGGGTGGCAAACCCGTGGACCCTATGACCTTCTTGCCCACCCGATAGTCTTCTTTCGTGCCCCCGATTCTTGCCTTCGACCTCGAGACGGTTCCTGACGTAGCGGGCCTTCGTCGGCTTGGTCTTATTAGCCAAGATCTTTCCGATGCGCAAGGCGTTGAGGCTGTTCAGGCCGAACGACTTGAAAAGGGCCAGTCGGATTTTCTACCTCATTACTTACAGCGAATCTGGGTGGTGGGCTGCGCCTTTCGTGATGCCTCTGGGTTTCAGGTTCGCTGCCTGGGTGAGGGAACCGGGACCAGCGATGAAGAGGAGTCCCATCGGCTTAGGCAGTTCTTCGGTATTCTCGATAAACACAGCCCTCAGCTTGTGAGCTGGAACGGCAGTGGGTTTGATGCGCCGGTGCTTCATCATCGTGCCCTGATACGGGGCTGTGTGGGTCATCGTTACTTCGATTCAGGCGATGACGACCGAGACTTTAAGTACAACAACTACCTTAGCCGCTACCACACCCGGCACCTTGATCTTATGGATGTTTTGTCTAATTTCACGGGGCGAGCTAACGCACCGCTAGATGCCGTAAGCCAACTTTGTGGGCTGCCTGGCAAGCTCGGAGAGGACGGCTCGAAGGTCTGGCAAGCCTGCCTCGAAGGGTGTTACGAGCGGGTGGCCGCCTACTGTGAAACGGATGTTGTCAATACCTATTTGCTCTATCAGCGATTTCGAGTCATGCGAGGCGAAATAAATGAAGACGAGCGGCGTAACGAAGATGCGTTGGTTCGTGAGTCTCTTACGAAACTTATTGGAGACCCATCTCGGCCTCTTCAGGGTGCGCACTGGACGCGGTTTCTTGAGGCTTGGTCGGTTTAATTCGCAGTCATGAGCCGACGTACCCTTGGCCCACCGAAGCCTGGGCGACTTCTTCAGAGTCTGATTATTGAATCGGTTGATCTTGAGGGCCAGGGTGTTGCCCATTCAGAGGGAAAGGTGGTTTTCGTTGCGGGCGCTCTAACCGGGGAGAGGCTCGATGCTCACGTTTTGCGTGAGCGTCCCAGCTACATCAAGGCGCAAATCGCCAACATTCACCGGGAGTCACCAGATCGACGGCAGCCGGCCTGCCAGCACTATGGCGTCTGTGGGGGCTGCTCGATGCAGCATGCCACCGACGCCGCTCAGCTTGCCTACAAGCAAAGGGTTTTAGAAGACAACCTTTGGCACCTTGGGCGCATTAAGGGTTTCGAGCAACTTGCGCCGTTGCGTGGTCCCGCCCTGGGCTACCGTTCCAGAGCGCGTTTGTCAGCGCGTTGGGTCGATAAAAAAGGTGGGCTTTTACTTGGCTTTCGTGAGCGAGCGGGGCGTTACGTGACGGCCATGGACCACTGTCCCGTTTTAAGACCCGAGGCAAGTCGGCTTCTACCCTCCTTGAAAGATTGTCTCCAGGGCTTGTCGCTTGCGCGCCAGATTCCCCAGGTCGAGCTTGCAGTTTCCGACGATGGGTTCGTGGTCTGGGTCATTCGGGTTATGCAGACGCCGTCTGCCGACGATTTTGAGAGACTGCGGTCCTTTCAAGCGGTTCATCAGGCGACGCATCGCCTTTGGCTTCAGCCGAAAGGCCCAGAGACGGCAGCACCCTTGACTCAGTTTCTCGCTCAGGACGCTTTGAACAATCCAAGCCCCTCGCCAGACGAGCAGAACCTCTGGCTTAGCCTGCCCGAGTTCGGGCTGCGCGTGCCTTTTTCTCCTGTTGATTTCACTCAAGTGAACTTCGCGATGAACCGCAGGCTTGTTTACAAGGCGGTTCAGCTTCTTAAGCCAAAGCCTAACGACTGCGTGGTGGATTTCTTTTGCGGGCTTGGAAACTTTAGCTTTGCCCTGGCTCAGCATGCCGCTCACGTGCTGGGTTTCGAGGGCAGTCCGCCTTTGGTAGCAAAGGCGCAGGCCAATGCCAAGCTTTTGGGGTTTGCCGACAAAACCTCTTTTCAGGTGGGCAACCTTTTCGAAATCGATCGAGCCTGGCTTGATGGCTTAGGTCTTATCGATCGTGCGCTTATCGACCCACCCCGCGAGGGCGCCCAGGCCCTAGCTAAGGCGCTTGCCGAACAGTCTCTTGAGGGTCGTGGGCCCGAACGTTTGGTGATGGTCTCGTGCAACCCAGCCACTCTGGCGCGTGATGCCGCCATCTTGGTGCATAAGGGGCTCTGGCAATTGCGCCAGGCGGGCATTGCCAATATGTTTCCGCAAACCGCCCACGTGGAATCAATAACAGTCTTTGACCGTCTGAACCCTTAGGCCTTGATGACCGACAGGCCCATAAAAAAGGCCGCCTTTTTTGAGGAGGCGGCCCCTGGCAGGGCTTTGCCTAAAACCCGTTAAACCTACTCGCGGTTACCACCAAACAAGGCCATAAGAAGAACGAGCAGGTTGCTGAAGATGTTGTAGACATTTAGGTAGACCGCAAGCGTTGCGCTGACGTAGTTGGTTTCGCCACCGTTCACAATACGCTGCAGGTCGTAGAGCAGAAAGAGCGAAAAAATCACCACGGCAAGCAGCGAGATGGTGAGCATGAGCGCAGGCATTTGCAGCCAAATGTTTGCAACCGAGGCCACGACAAGAAGAATGACGCCGATGAACAGGAATTTGCCCATGCTGCTTAAGTCTTTCTTGATGACCGTGGAGAGCGAGGCCATGCTGAAGAAGACAACACCGGTGCCGCCAGCAGCAAGCCCAATAAGCTGAGCGCCATTACCAAGGCCCAAGGCAAAGCCAAGCAAACGCGAGAGCATGAGGCCCATGAAAAAGGTGAAGCCAAGCAGAAGGTACACACCCACAACGCTGTGCTTTGTTCTTTCAATGGCATAAAAGAAGCCGAAGGCAATGGCCATAAAGAGAATGAAGCTGATGAGTGGGCTGCCGGCGAACAACGAGAATCCAGAGGAAATGCCAACCCATGCGCCAAGCACAGTTGGCACCATGGAGGCCGCCAGCAGCAGGTAGGTGTTGCGAAGTACCTTGTTCTGCGAGGCCGATAGGACTCGATCGGAACTGGAGGCGGGGTTGAGTTGAGGGAACATTGCGGTTGATCTCCTTTGAAAGTAATTCAAACGATATAATCTCAGGTCTCCACCTTAAATCAAAGGCTGGCGGCTGAATAACCCTTTGAGCTAAAGATGTTTTTTTTGATTCTGGGCATCCGTCTGCCAGCTCTAATAAAGTTTAGAGCCTCAATCTTCGTAAAAATTCACTAATTATTAAAAAAGGAATGAAATCATGGCGGTAGAACGCACCCTGTCAATCATCAAGCCCGATGCAGTCGCTAAAAACGTGATCGGACAGATCTACGGCCGGTTTGAGCAGGCAGGCCTCAAGGTTATTGCCGCCCAAATGATGCATCTCTCGCGCGCTCAGGCCGAAGGTTTTTATGCGGTTCACGCCCAGCGCCCTTTCTTTAAAGACCTGGTTGACTTCATGATCTCGGGCCCTGTCATGGTGCAGGTCCTTAAGGGCGAAAATGCTATTGCCAAGAATCGTGAACTTATGGGGGCCACCGACCCTAAAAAGGCCGATCCCGGCACCATTCGTGCCGACTTTGCAGACAGCATCGACGCCAACGCGGTGCATGGCTCGGACGGCCCCGATACGGCCGCCCAAGAAATTGCCTATTTCTTTCCAAGCATGGGAGTGTTTGGGCGCTAAGATCCAGCCTGCGCTAAAACAACATCGGCCTCATTAGGTTTTTAGCGCATGCTCAACGCCCCACTTAATACGCATCCTTCGGTTGCGCCTGAAAGCCCGGGCCTGACCAACCTGCTAGGCCTTACGCGCGAAGACCTTGAGGTCTGGGTGCAGGGCCTTGGCGAAAAGGCCTTTCGAGGGCGCCAGCTGTTTAAATGGGTACATCAGCACGGGGCAATTGAGTTTCAAGACATGACGAGTCTTGCGAAGAGTCTTCGCGACAAGCTTGGCGGCAGAGCCGAACTTCGGGAACCCCCCATTCTTCGAGACCATCAATCGACCGACGGCACCCGAAAATGGCTCTTGGATGCAGGGCAGGGTAACGCCATTGAAACGGTTTACATTCCCGAGGACGACCGAGGCACTTTGTGTGTTTCTTCCCAGGCGGGCTGCACCGTGGCCTGCGGTTTTTGCTCCACAGGCCATCAGGGTTTTGCGCGTAACCTAAGCGCCGCCGAAATTATTGGTCAGGTTCGCATGGCCAATCGATTACTCGATCCTTCGGGTCGTCGCGCAGCGGTCTCCAATGTTGTCTTTATGGGCATGGGCGAGCCCTTGCTGAACTACGAGGCAGTGCTTGCGGCGGTACGAATTCTTCTGGATGACCATGGGTACGGGCTGTCTCGACGTAAGGTCACGGTTTCCACCTCGGGTGTTGTCCCTTTCATCGAGCGGCTGGCCACCGAATGCCCCGTTGCCTTGGCTGTCTCCTTGCACGCGCCGAATGACGCCCTTCGCAACAGCCTTGTGCCTTTGAATAAAAAGTATCCCCTGGCCGAAATTCTCGCTGCCTGCCGAACGTATTTAAAGTCGGGCCCGCGCGATTTCATTACTTTCGAATACGTCATGCTCGATGAGGTTAACGACAGTCAAGACCATGCACACGAACTGATTGCGCTCGTGCACAAGGCCGGGCTTCACTGCAAACTGAACCTCATTCCCTTTAATCCATTTCCTGCCTCGGGCTTTCGGCGCTCAACGGCGGAGAGGGTAAGGCAATTCGCCCAGACCTTACAGGCAGCGGGCATTGTGACAACGGTGCGAAAGACCCGTGGCGACGACATCGATGCGGCCTGCGGCCAGCTGGTCGGCGACATACAAGATCGCACTCTTATTCGCATTAAGCGCCTTGATGCACCTGCAACAGGCCCTGTCCATGCTTCGCAGCCGACATCGCCAGCCCATCATGCCTAACGAAACCACATCCGCCAGTCCCCTGAATTGCCTCGGCCCGTCCACGCCCGAGCCCATGCCTTGCGGCCCCTTGCCGCGTCGAAAGACCAAACAGGTCAAGGTTCAGTGGGGTGACACCAAGGTCTTGGTCGGTGGTGATGCGCCTGTCGTGGTGCAGTCGATGACCAACACCGACACAGCCGATCCCATTACCACGGCTATTCAGGTTCGCGACCTTGCCTTCGCAGGCTCCGAGGTGGTGCGAATTACTGTTAACAGTCTTGAAGCTGCCCGCGAGGTGCCGGCCATTCGCGAGCAGCTCGACAAAATGGGCTGCCTCGTGCCCTTGGTGGGCGACTTTCATTTCAACGGCCATAAGCTTTTGGCCGAGGTACCCGAATGTGCTACCGCGCTCTCCAAGTATCGAATTAATCCGGGCAATGTCGGTCGGGGTGCTAAGCGTGACAGCCAGTTCGGCGCCATGATCGAGGCGGCTCTAAAGTTTGATCGCCCCATTCGTATTGGTGTGAACTGGGGCAGCCTTGATCAGGAACTGTTGGCGCGGCTTATGGATGAGAACGCCTCTCGACCCGAGCCTTGGGACGCCCAGGCTGTCATGCGTGAGGCCCTTGTAAGCTCTGCTTTACAAAGTGCCGCGCAGGCGGTGGCTTGGGGCATGCCCGAGAATCAAATCGTGCTTTCGGCCAAGGTCTCGGCTGTGCAAGACCTTATTGCGGTGTATCGCGAACTCTCAAAGCGCTGTGACTATCCCTTGCACTTGGGTCTCACCGAGGCGGGCATGGGAAGCAAGGGCATTGTCTCGTCCACTGCAGCCATGGCCGTTCTTCTTCAAGAGGGCATTGGCAACACCATTCGGGTTTCGCTTACCCCCGAGCCGGGTGGCGATCGTCGAAAAGAAGTGGTGGTGGCCCAAGAAATGCTGCAGGTCCTTGGGTTAAGAGCTTTCACGCCCTTGGTGATTGCCTGCCCGGGCTGTGGCCGTACTACCTCCACCTTCTTTCAAGAGCTTGCGGACAAAGTCCAATCCCACCTGCGCGATCAAATGCCTGTCTGGCGAAAGCAGTATCCCGGAGTTGAGTCCATGAACGTGGCCGTCATGGGCTGCGTGGTGAATGGGCCGGGCGAAAGCAAGCATGCCAACATTGGTATTAGCCTTCCCGGTTCGGGCGAGCAGCCGGTTGCCCCGGTGTACATAGACGGCGAGCGTGGCCCCACCTTAAAGGGGGATCGTATCGCAGAAGAGTTTCAAGCCATGGTGGCCGACTACGTGGTTGCGCGTTACGGCTCGCAGGGCGAGGTCGCCAAGGGCACCAGTGACGGCAAAGGCGCCGACGCGTGAGCAACAAACTCTCAGCGGTCAAGGGTATGAACGACCTGCTGCCCGAGCAGGCCGAGGTCTGGGAGCAGGTCGAGGCAAGAGTCGCCGAGGTCTTTCGTCAGTATGGCTACCGACCTATTCGTACGCCTATCTTGGAGTCAACCCCTGTTTTTGTGCGTGCCATCGGCGAGGTCACCGACATTGTTGAAAAAGAAATGTACAGCTTTAACGATGCGCTTAATGGCGAGGCCCTTACGCTTCGACCCGAGAATACTGCGGCCGTGGTGCGGGCGGTGATCGAGCATAACCTTCTGTATGACGGCCCACGCCGACTCTGGTATTTCGGGCCCATGTTTCGGCACGAACGCCCTCAGAAGGGTAGGTACCGCCAGTTTCATCAGTTTGGTGTCGAGGCCCTTGGGTTTGATCAGCCCGAGGCCGATGCCGAGCAAATTGTCATGGTGGCCCGTCTCTGGAAAGAGTTGGGACTTACGGCGGAGTTTGAGCCCAGGCTGCAGCTTAATTCTCTGGGGATGCCTGAAGACCGTGCACAGCATCGCGAGGCTTTGGTCCAGTACTTTCAGTCGCACGAAAATCAGCTTGATGAAGACAGTCAACGGCGCCTGGGTACCAACCCTCTTCGTATACTGGATTCAAAAAACCCCGAGATGGCCGAGCTTATTACCAAGGCCCCGCAGCTTCCAGATTTCCTGGGGGATCATGCCCGCCAGTTTCAGCAGCGCTTTTTAAGCCTTCTTGAAGACCAGGGCATTACCTTTGAGCTCAATCCTCGACTTGTTCGTGGCCTTGACTATTACAACCTTACGGTCTTTGAATGGGTCACCGATCGACTTGGGGCGCAAGGCACCGTCTGTGGGGGCGGTCGCTATGACAGTCTGGTTGAGCGCATGGGTGGCAAACCGGCCGCGGCAACGGGTTTTGCAATTGGCGCTGAGCGTCTTATTCTTCTAGTGCAAGAGGCGCAAGGCCTGGACAGCCCGCCGGCCCCTGACGCCTATGTCATTCATTTCGGAGAAGGCGCCGCTCGTCAAAGTGCCTTTCGGCTTGCCGAGCAACTTCGTGATCGAGGGCTTAAGGCCGTTCTTGACCCAGGCCTGACCAGCCCGAAGTCACAGATGAAAAAGGCGGACAGCAGCGGCGCCGATCTTGCATTAATTATTGGTGAGGACGAAAGCCTTGCTGGCCAGGTGACGACGAAGCCCCTTCGTGGTCAGGGCCAGCAGACCACAATGCCCGTATCTCAGTTTTTGGCCGTGATGGACAGGAGAAAGCAAGACAATGCGTGAAGACCTTGAGCAACAAGAACAGATGGCCGCTATTCGCGGCTTCTGGCGAGATAACGGCCGGTTTATTGTTGCCGCAGTTCTTGTCATTGCCCTTAGCTTTGGAGGCTATCAAGGCTATCAAGCCTACGCCGCTCACCAGGGCCAAAAGGCCTCGCGGCTTCTTTCTCAGTTTGAAAAGGCCATTGTCGAGCAGAATTTTGAAAAGGCCCAGGCGCTTGCTGAAAGCCTGTCCTCCGACCATACAGGCAGCATCCACCATGCGCTTGCAGCCATGCGCATGGCCAAGTCCTTAGTAAGCGCGGGCAGTCTTGAGAAGGCGACCGAATGGCTAGAGCCCATTAAGAACCATTCCGACAAAGGGCTTGCATGGATTGCGCGTCTGCGGCTCTCCAGTCTTTACATCGACCTCAATCAGCTTGAAAAGGCGCTCTCAGTCTTGAATGAGGTCGAGCCGGTTGAGGCAATGCTTGCCCAAGTCAATGACCGACGTGGTGATGTTCTCGTGCTCTTGGGTCGCAACGACGAAGCTCGTAAGGCCTGGCAAGAGGCATTGTCTGCCTGGGGCGGCGAACCCCCAAAGTCTGCAGCGGCCGATCTGGTTTCTCGAAAACTGGCAAGCCTGCCTTCCTTTATGGCTGAGCCAGCGATCAAGCAATAATGACAACCATGAAAGCATCCCAACACCATTCTTGCCGACTGCTTGGTCTTGCCCTATGCATTGCCTTGCTGACGGCCTGTTCCAGTTCCCCAAAGCTTAAGCCTGCAAGCGTTTCTGCCATTGAAGAGCGCATTGCCTTGCGCCTGGTCTGGAGCCGCTCAAGCGACCCCGCCCCCTCGCTCGGAAGCTCGGCCTCGGGCCAGGGCGCGTTTAGCCCCGCCATTTCTGCAGGCATGGCGGTGGTGGCGGGACGATCGGGCGAGTTGCTGGCTTTTTCCCTTGGAACCGGCCAACAACAGTGGAGCCTTCGCCTGAACGAGCCCTTGGCTGCTGGGGTTGGAACGGGTGCAGCAAGCGCCGAGGGTAACTACGCTGTGGTCACTCGGGCGGGCGATCTTGTTTTAATCGACGCCAAAGGTAAGGTTCGTTGGCGTCAACCCATGGGTGGCGTCTCGTTTGAGCGCCCGGTCATTAGCAGCGGGGTTGTTGCAGTTAGGCTCGCGGACAATCGGCTTGTGGGCTTCGATCAAGAAACAGGCAGCCGCCGTTGGCTTTTGCAACGAACCCTTCCGAGCCTTGTTCTTCACGGCGAGTCCGGCCTTCGAGTTGCTCCAAGCCCAGCCGCCGCGGCCATTAACGAGCCTCTTGGACCCACCGACCTTCTGGCCGGGCTTCCGGCCGGTCGCATGCTCTGGCTTAATGCCTCCAACGGGGCCGTGCGTTGGGAGTCCCAAGTGGTTGTGCCTAGGGGCAGCAACGAAGTCGAGCGTATCTCCGATCTTCTTGGTGCGCCGGTGGCCCTCTCCGATGCGGTGTGTTTTGGCGCCTATCAAAATGCAGTGGGCTGCAGACAATCAAGCAATGGACGTGGCCTGTGGCAGAAATCCTTTGGCCTTGCCTTGCCCATTGCTGCTAACGAGGACTGGCTTATTGCCGTGGATTCCAGCGATCGCGTATCAGGCTTCAACCGGCGCACCGGCGATCGAGCCTGGACAAACGACGCGTTATTCCTGCGACAACTTTCTTCTCCCGTTCTCTTTGCCGGCGCAGCCTGGTTTGGTGACAACGAGGGCTATCTTCATGCCATCGACTTGGCCGCAGGGACGCTTATTGGCCGTTTAAGGCTTGAAGGAGGGCGCCCCTCTGGGCCCATGGTCGCAACGACCGAGGGATTGGTTGTACAGACACAGGCAGGCAGGGTTTCGCTTCTAAGGCCTTGAAGCCGGTCATCGCCCTCGTTGGGCGCCCCAACGTAGGAAAGTCAACGCTTTTTAACCGACTTACGCGGTCGCGAGATGCCCTGGTGGCTGACCTTCCTGGCCTGACACGAGACAGGCACTTCGGAGAGGGCCGGCTTGGGCCAGGCGGCTATTTGGTGGTGGATACTGGTGGTTTTGAGCCAGTAGCCAAGGATGGCATTTTGGCAGAGATGGCCCGGCAGACCGAGCAGGCTCTACAAGAGTCCGATGTGGCCATCTTCCTTACGGACGGCCGCGAAGGCTTAACCGGTCAGGACCATCGAATCGCGCAAAGGCTTCGACGCACTGGCCGGCCTGTTCTTTTGGCCGTTAATAAACTTGAAGGTCTTACGGCGCAGGGCCGTACGGCCGAGTTCTACGAGCTTGGCCTTGGCGAGCCGCACGCCTTGTCCGCTGCCCATGGCGATGGTGTGCACGCGCTGGTGGATAAAGCTCTTGGTATGCTTGCATCGCCATCGCAAGGCAATGCCTCTGACGCATTCATAGACTTGCTGACCGATGAGGCTGTAGGCAATGGGCAAGATGCAACGACGTTTGATAGGGGCCTAAGGCTTGCCATTGTTGGTAGGCCTAATGTGGGTAAGTCCACGCTGGTGAATGCTTTAATTGGGGAAGAGCGTGTCATTGCCTTCGATCAGCCCGGTACGACGCGCGATGCCATTGAAATTGAATTCCATTACAACGACAAGACTTTTCGACTCATTGATACAGCAGGCCTGCGAAGGCGTGGCCGAATTCTTGAGGCCATTGAAAAGTTTTCAGTCATTAAAACCCTTCAGGCGGTGGAATCGTCCAATGTGGCCATCTTGGTACTTGATGCCCAGCAAGACATTTCGGATCAGGACGCTCAAATTGCAAGCTTCATTACCGAGGCGGGCCGAGCGCTGGTTGTGGCGGTTAATAAGTGGGACGGGCTTGACTTTGCCGCCCGTGAGGAGGCCAAACGGCTTTTGACGCGCAAATTACCCTTTCTTTATTGGGCGAAAACGCACTTTATTTCCGCCCGTAAGGGCCACGGGCTTGATGCACTGATGCGTTCGGTACTTCAGGCCTATGAGGCGGCGACCCGAAAGCTCTCCACCCCCAGGCTCACCCGGGTTCTGCGAGATGCGGTCGAGCGTCAGCAGCCTGCCCGCAAAGCCGGGCAACGCCCGAAGCTTCGGTACGCCCACCAGGGTGGACAGAACCCGCCTATTGTTGTGGTGCACGGAACGTCCTTGGATCAGGTGACGGACACTTACCGCCGCTACCTCGAAGGCCAGTTTCGTAGTTTTTTTGCTCTGGACGGAACGCCCTTGCGAATTGAGTGGAAAAACGCCCGCAATCCCTACGTGGAATGAAGGGAAAGCCCATTCGGACGGAGGGTATAGTTTTGTTTCAGAATGACTAGAACAACGGAGCGCACGATGACAACAAATAAAGGCCAGGCACTTCAAGATCCTTTCCTCAACACTCTTAGACGCGAGCATGTTTCAGTCTCGGTTTATCTTGTGAACGGGATTAAGCTTCAAGGCCACATTGAATCGTTTGACCAGTATGTTGTTTTGCTTAAGAACACCGTGACCCAAATGGTCTACAAGCACGCCATTTCAACCATCGTTCCTTCACGGGCGGTCAACTTCTCGATTGAAAACGACCCCAGCTGAACTGCTCTCAATCCCCGAAAGGGGGGAGCTCGAGAGCTTTGCCCGGTCGGCGCAGTCTCGGGCGCAGTTTTCAAGCCAGCCTAAAACGCTTCTCGTTGCGGTCCAGCTTGGGCGGCTCGAAGCGCCCGACCTATCCGAACTTTATGCGCTTGCTGTTTCGGCGGGCGCGCGCGTTGTTGAGCAGTCTGTTAGCCGGCGAGACCGCCCCGACCCAGCCATGTTTATCGGTTCGGGTAAGGTTGAGGAGCTTCGTCAGGTTTGTGTGGGCCAGCAGATCGAGCTGGTCATCTTCGACCATGAGCTCTCGGCCGGCCAGCAGCGTAACCTTGCCCGTCAGTTAGTTTGTCGCGTGCTCGACCGAGTCGCCCTCATTCTTGATATTTTCGCCCTACGGGCCGCCACGCACGAAGGCAAGCTTCAGGTCGAGCTTGCTCAGCTCGAGTACCTGTCAGCCCGGCTCGTGCG
Source organism: Bordetella sp. (assembly GCA_038111655.1). Lineage (GTDB taxonomy): Bacteria > Pseudomonadota > Gammaproteobacteria > Burkholderiales > Burkholderiaceae_A > Hahnella. The sequence continues at coordinate 26,942 of JAYNLI010000010.1, read as the reverse complement.
CGGGTGGACTCACCTTGAAAGACAAAAGGGGGGTATTGGTCTTCGGGGCCCTGGCGAGACCCAGCTTGAGACCGACCGTCGCCTGATTGGTCAGAGGGTCAAGGCTTTGCGCAAAAGGCTTGATGAGGTTCATCGGCAGCGTGAAAACCGCAGGAGGGGACGAAATCGTGACCAGAGTCTGAAGGTCTCGATTGTCGGCTACACCAACGCCGGCAAGTCCACTTTGTTTAACCGGCTTACTCATGCCGGCGTTCTTGCGGCCGACCAGCTTTTCGCTACGCTCGACACCACAAGCCGCAGGGTCTTTTTGAATCCGGGTCAGTACATGGTGCTCTCTGATACGGTAGGTTTCATTCGAGCCCTGCCGCACAGTCTCGTTCAAGCCTTTAAGTCAACGCTGCTTGAAACCGTGCATGCTGACCTTCTATTGCATGTCGTCGATGCTGCCGACCCAGAGTCCGACGCCCATCAGCAGGCGGTCTGCCAGGTGCTCGAGGAAATCGGGGCCAGTCACGTGCCTCGAATCGACCTTTTTAATAAGACGGACCTTGTAGGGGTAGCACCCCGGGGTGAGCCAGGCCCCTGTGGTAGGATCTCGAAGGTCTGGGTTAGTGCCGAGAAGGGCTTGGGCCTTGACATTGTTCGTCAAGCGGTTGCAGAGTTTGGGTGGCCTCGCCATTCACAATTCGATCCGCGGCTTATGGCCTCCGTCGATTCAATACCTGTTGCTGTTAATCCGCAATCCTTGTTGTAAAACTCAATGAAGAATTCCTCCGACTCATGATCCACCGTTTACGCCGCCTTTTTTCAATTGGTGACCCACGATGGGGTCGAGGCCCCGAGTCGCAAGACAACGAAAACGCCAACGATTCCTCTGGCCGCTCCAACGGCCGAGGTCCCGCCGACTCCGATTCCAACGATGTCGGTAACGACCAAGATCGGCAGTCGCCTTTTGGTCAGGGTAATCGCCAGGGACCTCGTCGACCGAATGATGCGCCCCCCGATCTTGATGAAGTTTGGCGGGATTTTAATCGTCGTCTAAGTGGCTTATTTGGCGGCAAAAAAGGCGGCCAAGGCGGTGGTCCCCGTAACCCCTGGGGTAACAACGGGGGTGGGGGTGGCGGTGGCTCGGGCCCTTCTTTTCCCTCGTTCAATATTAATCCCGCCATGATCATCGCGCTTCTGGTGGGTCTTGTACTGATCTGGCTTGCTTCGGGTTTTTACATCGTTCAAGAGGGCCGAGCCAGCCTGATTCTTCGTTTCGGTGAGTACAAGTATTCCAGTGGCGCAGGTTTTAACTGGCGTCTTCCATACCCCATTGAAGAACACGAACTCGTCGATATCGCGCAGTTGCGTCAGGCTACCGTCGGCTACCGCGGGGAGCGCGGTGCTGGACAGGCTCGAGACTCGCTCATGCTCACGCGCGACGAGAATATGATTGAACTGCAGTTTGCCGTTCAGTATCGTGTGGGCAACCCCGAACAATACCTTTTCAACAACACCCGGCCCGATGACATTGTGGTGCAGGCTGCTGAAACCGCCATGCGGGAGGTTGTCGGTCGAAGCATTGCCGACGCGGTGCTCTACGAAAACAAAGAGGCCATTGGTCGGGAAGTTCTCGACATTACCCAGCGTATCGCCGACCGCTACGAGTCGGGCTTAACTATTGTTAATGTCACTATTCAGAACGTACAACCGCCTGAAGAGGTTCAGGCCGCTTTTAACGACGCCATCAAAGCAGCACAGGACGCCGAGCGTGTAAAGAACGAGGGTCAGGCCTATGCTAACGACGTCATTCCTCGCGCCCGTGGTGCAGCTGACCGTCTTATTGAAGAAGCTGAAGGCTATCGCGAGCGGCTTATCGCAACCTCCCAGGGTGACGCCGAGCGGTTCACACGCGTGGTTGCCGAGTACTCCAGGGCTCCTGCGGTCACGCGAGAGCGCCTCTACCTCGAGACGATGCAAGAGGTCTTTAGCAACGTGAGTAAGGTTATCGTAGATTCAAAGTCCAACGGCAATCTTCTCTACCTACCGCTCGACAAAATCCTTCAGCAGACCTCAGCAGAGGCACAAAAATCGGCCGCTGCTGCAATCTCTAGTATGACCACACCGGGTAACACGCCTTCCGGTTCCATCCCCTCGCCCAGAGGCCCTGGTGCACCCACCGCCTCTGGCGCGAGCCTTCGCGATCGTTTTAGGGAGGCTCGTTAAATGAATAAGATCTTTGCCGGCATCGCCTTTCTTATCCTGTTGTTGCTTTTCGGCAGTTCCATGGTCTTTGTCGTTGATCAGCGTCAGCATGCCCTTGTATTCGGGCTTGGTGAAATTAAGCGTGTCATCTCTGAGCCAGGGCTTAACTTCAAGCTTCCACAGCCCTTTCAAAACGTGGTCTTTATCGAAAAGCGTACTCTCACCATTGACAATCCAGATGTGGATCGCTTTATCACCCGAGAGAAGCAAAACGTCGTTGTCGATACTTATGTGAAGTGGCGTGTTGCTGACCCAAGGGTGTTTTTCACGAGTGTTGCAGGTCGAGCAGCCAGTGCAGAGGACCGCATCTCACGAGCCCTTCGTGACGGGCTTAACAATGAAATTGCCACTCGGACAGTCAACGAAGTGATTTCGGGTGCCCGCGAGCAGGTCATGGCCGGTGTGTCGCGCCGAGTCGCCGAGGATGCCAAGCAAATTGGCGTTGAGATTATTGACGTGCGACTCCGTCGCGTTGACTTTGCCGAAGAGATTCGCGATTCTGTTTTTCGTCGAATGGAATCGGAGCGAAAAACTATTGCAAGTGAACGGCGGTCCACGGGTGCGGCAGAGGCTGAAAAGATTCGAGCCAATGCCGATCGCCAGCGTGAGGTTATTCTGGCGCAGGCCTACCGGAAGGCACAAAGCCTTCGGGGTGACGGTGATGCTAAAGCCAATGCAAACTACGCTGCTGCCTTTGGCCAGAACCCTGAATTTGCCTCGTTCTACCGAAGCCTTCAGGCTTACCGCGAGAGTTTTAATAAGGCGTCAGACCTTATCGTGACCGACCCGCAGGCCGACTTTTTCAAGTACTTTAAGGCCCCAAGCCGCCGCTAGCCAATTACTGGCAGTCTCGGTCCGGTCATTTGTCGCTTCGCCAACCGTCCTATGCCCGCCTGGCTTCTTCCTGAACAAGTCTCGGATCAGCTTCCGGAAGAAGCGGAACAGCTCGAGACGCTGCGGCGCGGTTTGCTTGACCTCTTCGCCTCCTATGGCTATCGGCTTGTTCAACCCCCATTATTTGAGCATGCAAGCAGCTTCTCTTTAAAGGGTGTGCGCGATCTCGAGGCGCGAAGCTTTACCATGGCCGATCAGCTTTCGGGCAGGCTCCTTGCCATGCGTCCCGATATCACGCTGCAGGCTGCCCGTATTGACGCGCAGCTCTTTCGTTCAAAAGATCTCAACCGCCTTTGCTATGCGGGGTCTGTTCTACGCGCTCAGGCGGCGGGCCTGCTTTCAAGTCGGGAGCCTATTCAGGTGGGTTGCGAGCTTTATGGCCACTATGGATTTGAAGCCGACCTGGAAATTCAAGAGCTTGCCCTTGCAAGTCTTTCTGCTGCCGGCATAGAGTCCGTGCATCTTGATCTCACCGACCGGGGTATTTTTCTAGCTCTTCAACAGAATGATCCCGCATTAAAAGATCACGAGGAACTTGCTCAATGCGCAATTGAAGCACTGCAAACCAAAGATAAGCCGGCGTTGGCTGCCCTGACGGTGTTGAAGCCCGAGACTCGAGAGGCCCTTTGTGCGCTTACAGATCTTTATGGGTCAGCACGTGGTGAGAACAACGTCATTGAGAGGGCACGCCAAGAGTTGCCTCGCTTGCCGCCCATTGAGCAGGCGCTCGACAGGCTTCAGTCCGTTGCCGACTCCGCCCTTTTTGTGAAGCATCCCAAGTGCGCTTTAACAGTTGATCTTGCCGACCTAAAGGGCTGGCAGTACCACAACGGCATTATGTTTTCGATTTATTGCGAAGGCTTTGCCGATGCGATTGTTCGTGGCGGACGTTACGACGGCCTGGGTGAAGATTTTGGTCGGTCGCGCGCAGCCACGGGCTTTAGTCTGGAGTTAAGATCGTTGGGGCTTGTTGCTCGTAGCCAGGCCAATTCCGCAGGCAATAAGCAGTTAGCAAAGGCCGTTGCAGCACCCTGGATGCCCGATGCCCACTCTGGTGATCAGGCTCTTCAGAATTTACAAAAGCAGGTTTTGGAAGTGCGGGCCCAAGGAAGAGCCGTCGTCTTGCTTCCTTTAAACCAGTGGGAAACATACAAAGGCCCACGCCTTGTGCGTGCAAAGTATCAGGCCACCGAATGGGCCATTCAGGAGGACTAGTTTAATGATGAAGCCAATTGCGGCCCCCAGTCGTTCGCGTCGCAACCTTGTTGTGGTTGGAACCCAATGGGGTGATGAGGGCAAAGGGAAAATCGTCGACTGGCTAACTGAAGAGGTCAAGGGGGTCGTCCGTTTTCAGGGCGGCCACAATGCGGGTCATACCCTTGTGGTCAATGGCCGAAAAACTATTCTTCGGCTTATTCCATCGGGCATTCTTCATCCTCATGTCATCTGCTACATCGGCAACGGTGTGGTGCTCTCGCCCCAGGCCATTACCTCCGAAATCGACGAGCTTCAGGCCAGTGGTCTTCAGGTGGAATCACGACTCCGAATCAGTCTATCTTGCCCGCTCATTCTTCCGGTGCATGTGGCTCTCGATCAGGCTCGAGAATCGGCGCGTGGCGATAAAAAAATCGGTACAACCGGACGCGGTATTGGCCCAGCCTACGAGGACAAAGTCGCGCGCCGCGCTATTCGGCTTATCGACCTTCGGTCTCCCGAAACACTTATGGCAAAGCTTCAAGCGTTGCACGACCTCCACAACCATGTGCTTACGGGTTTTTTAGGCGCGCCGGCTGTTTCGGCCCAGGAGTGTTTCGACGCGCTGATGGCCATGGCGCCGCGGCTTTTAAAAATGGCGGCCGACGTCCCAGATCTTCTTGCCCGAGAAATGGCCTCTGGGCATCGGCTTTTGTTTGAAGGTGCGCAAGGCTCCTTGCTTGATATTGACCATGGCACCTACCCGTTTGTTACCAGCAGCAATTGCATTGCGGGTGCTGTCGGTCCGGGTGCAGGCGTAGGGCCCGGTGAAATTGATTATGTGCTGGGCCTAACCAAGGCCTATGCTACCCGCGTGGGCTCGGGTCCCTTTCCAACCGAACTCTTCGATGACATCGGTAAGTACCTTGCCGAAAAAGGCAATGAGTTTGGGTCGGTGACGGGCAGGCCGCGTCGATGCGGCTGGTTTGATGCCGCAGCCTTGCGCCGCTCAATTCAAATTAACGGGGTTACGGGGCTTTGTATTACCAAGCTAGATGTTCTTGACGGCCTAAAAGAAATCAAGCTCTGCGTGGGCTACGAGTCGCCCAACGGCAGGCTTGACGTTCTTCCTGCGGGCGCCGATTCGGTGGCGCAGTGCAAGCCCATTTATGAATCCTGGCCCGGCTGGGAGGGCTCCACGGCAGGAATAAAGGCTTGGGATGAGTTGCCTGTTGAGGCGCAACGGTATTTAACCCGACTCAGTGAAGTAACGGGTGCGGGCATTTCTATGATCTCAACCGGCCCAGACCGCGACGAGACCATTTTGCTCGACCACCCCTTTGCGGGCTAGTTTTTTGCGAGGCATTGCATGCTGTGCAATGGTGCCCAGAAGAGGACTCGAACCTCCACAGTGTTGCCACCGCTAGGACCTGAACCTAGTGCGTCTACCAATTCCGCCATCTGGGCTTTGCTGCTTAGGAAGGATGTTAATGAGATGAATAGCGCACAATAGGACTTCACTAGCACTAATGAGTGCGCGCTGCCCTTCCAACAACGGCCTTCACTTTATCGGGATTCTCAGATTTGTCAAAACACCCAACAGGCACTCGCCATAAGTCGTCCGGACGCGAAAAGTTAGAAGACCGTAACCCCGCTTTTACCGGAAAGCTTATTGGTCATCGTGACGGTTTTGGGTTTCTAAGGCCCGACCAGGGTGGCGACGATGTTTTTGTTTCGCCCCGCGAAATGCTCAAGGCCATGCATGGCGACCGCGTCTCGGCAAGGCTCTCGGGCACCGAACGCCGCAGCCGGCCCGAGGCCGTTATTGAAGAAGTGCTTGAACATGCGGTGAGTCGCTTGGTGGGCCGGCTGGTGCATGAACGTGGCATGACCCTGGTTATTCCAGAAGATCAACGCATTAAGCATGACGTGGTGATTGATGCGGGGGAGGTTGCAGGAGCTCAGCCTGGGCAGGTGGTGGTGGTGGAAATTCTTGACCCACCCACGCGTTACACGCCCCCCATTGGCCGTGTGGTTGAAATCCTTGGCGGTGTAGACGATCCGGGCATGGAAGTGGAAATTGCGGTTCGAAAGTTCGATGTGCCGTCGCAGTTTTCAACCGAGGCCTTGGCACTTGCCGATGCGCTTCCCGAACAGATTCGCCGCACGGATGTAAAAGGTCGCATCGACCTTCGTGACCTGCCTTTCATGACCATCGATGGCGACGACGCCCGCGACTTTGATGATGCGGTCTATGCCGAACCCGGGGGAACAACGCGGCGATCATCAACGAGGCTTTTGGTGGCCATTGCCGACGTGGGTCATTATGTTCAGTCAGGCGATGCGCTTGATCGCGATGCTTACGGGCGTGCCACGTCGGTTTACTTTCCGCGCAGAGTAATTCCCATGCTTCCCGAAAAGCTCTCCAATGGGCTCTGTTCGCTGAACCCCAATGTGGAACGCCTGGTTTTGGTCTGTGACATGGTGATCTCGGCCGCAGGGAAGGTCACCGCTTATCAGTTTTACGAGGCTGTCATTATCTCGGCAGCACGTCTCACTTACGATCAAGCCTGGTCTGCCATGGCCGACCCCGAAGGCGTTGAGGCTAATCGACTTGGGCCCTTACACAGCGTACTGATGAACCTTGTGCGTGTCTACGAGTCGCTTGCGGCTGCACGGGCTGAACGGGGAGCTATCGAGCTTGAGACCGTTGAAACCTATATGCAGGTTGGCACCGATGGTCGCATTGAAAAAATTCTTCCGCGTGTGCGTAACAATGCCCACCGGCTTATTGAAGAATGCATGCTGGCCGCCAATACCAGTGCCGCTGATTTTCTTAGGCGCATGAAGCGGCACGGGCTTTATCGAGTGCATGAAGGCCCTACGCCAGAGCGCTTAAAGTCGTTGCGTGATTTTTTAAAGCTTCAGGGTTTAAGTCTTTCAGGCGGCGACGATCCCCAACCAGCTGACTATGCCGAGCTGTCAAAGAAACTTCTTGCTCGCCCCGATGCACGGCTTTTGCAGACCTTGTTACTGCGCTCGATGCAGCAGGCCATTTACAGTCCCGATAACGCGGGCCACTTTGGTCTTGCTTACCAGGCCTACACCCACTTCACCTCACCCATTCGTCGCTATCCCGACTTGCTGACTCACCGAGTCATCAAGGCCGCCTTGGCCTCTAAGAATTATCTTCCAAGTTTTGGCGGCGATGGCCTGCTTCTAAGTCCCGAGGCTGCGGCCGATGCGTCGGGCCAACCCTTAAAGCTTGATGCAGACCGGCTCGACTGGTGGAGGCGTGTTGGTGATCATTGTTCGGCTGCAGAGCGCCGGGCCGACGAGGCCTCCCGTGATGTTGAGGCATGGCTGAAGTGTCAGTTCATGCGCAGTCGAGTGGGCGAGCAGTTTCGGGGGACTGTGACCGGCGTGACAAGCTTCGGACTTTTTATCACCCTCGACTCCCTTTATGTGGAGGGTCTGGTGCATGTCTCGGAACTGGGTGCCGAGTACTTTCAATACAACGAGGTACTGCATGAACTGCGGGGAGAGCGGACAGGCGTGAGATTTCGGCTCTACGACCCCGTCTCGGTACTTGTCTCTCGTGTCGATCTCGATGGAAGACGCATTGAGTTTCGGCTTGTTCCCTCCGTGGTGCGCTCGGTGCGTAAGCAGTCGCAGCCAACCCGAGAGGCCCTTGATTGGGAGGCCGCTATCAATGACGATCTACAGGAACTGGGCCCTGGACCATGGCCTTTTGACGATGCACCCTGGCCCGAGCTTGCGGGCCGCGCACTCGAGGAGGTCAGAGGCGCTCGTTTGCCGAAGTCACTGAAGGCAGCTGGAGCTGGATCAAACGCGCGTGGCAAGTCATTGGCAGGGGGTTTGAAGACCTCGAAAACGTCAAGGCCACGAAGCGGTTCAACAGCAGCTACCCTCAGTCAGGTACCCGCCGCCCCGGGCAAGGCCGGTAAGGGTGGAAAGTCAGGCAAGACAAAGCCGAAGTCTGCAAAAGCTCCGAAGGGAGTGAAGGGTGCCAAGGGTTCGACGAAGTCGGCACAGGCGCGATCAAGTCGCAAGCGTTAATCAAACCCCAAGGCATCCATGAAAGATTCCCACCGCCAGCAGCTTCTTCTGGGTTTTCATGCAGTGCGTGCAAGGCTCAGAAATGAGCCTGCAAGTATTCAAATGGTGTTCATTGACCGCGATCGGCAAGACGCCCGATTGCGAGCACTCACCGCAGAACTTCAGGCCGCCGGGTGTTCGGTAAGCATGGAGTCCGGCAGGCAGCTCGATCGGCTTGCCAAGGGTCAGCGTCATCAGGGTGTCCTTGCCCTTGCTGACTATCGCGAGGCCAGCGTTCGCTACGAAGACTTACTGGATGGCCAGGGCTTTATGGTCTTTCTTGACGGGGTGACCGACCCACACAATTTGGGCGCTGTTTTGCGCACGGCCGAAGCCTCGGGGGCCCGAGCCGTGGTGGCCCCCAAAGATCATAGCGCGCCTTTGAACGAGGTTGCCACGCGCGTTTCTGCGGGTGCCAGCGAATCTCTGCCGTACGTGCAGGTCACCAACCTTGTTCGAGCCATTGAGCAGGCGCAAGACAAAGGCTATTGGGCACTGGCTTTTGCTGACGAGGCGGGTCTTTCCTTTTACGATCAGACGCTTGCCGACCAACCCCACCTTCTTATTTTTGGGTCTGAAGATAAAGGCATTCGACGCCTGGTTCGTGAACAGGCCGATGCCTTGGTAAGCCTGCCCATGATGGGACGTGTTTCAAGTTTGAATGTCTCGGTGGCCTGCGGCGTTGCCTGTTACGAGATGCTGCGCCAGAGGCAGGCGGCCAAGCAGGCTAAGGCTTGGTCTTTCTAGAAGCTAGTCTTTAGGCTTTCGCTTACTTGCTCGAAAGTCCCATGGCGCCATGGGATCACTGCTTCGCCAAAGACTAAGTTTTTAGCCTGGGTCTCTCGTTCGGCGCGGTCATAGCGGCGCCGCATTTCGGGGCTTAGATCGGACTGGTAACGCCGAAAGAACCAGGCATTGCCCTCGCGAAGCATTCTTTCACCAAGGTCCTTGCCATTCACTTCGGCTCGAACAAGCCATCGACGAAAGACATCCCTTTTTAAAACTTCAATTCGGGTTGTGGGCGACTTCAAAACAGCGACAAACTGATCGCGACTTTCGTCCGCGTGGGGCTGCCCCTTCTCAGACGCATCGATACCGACAATGCGCACATGCAAGGTCTCACACTCGTAGCGAACAATGGCGGAGTCCCCATCAAAAATACGAACAACCTCAAGGGCCTTTCTGGGTTGCGCAGGCTGATTTTTCAGTGAAGTCTCGGCGACCTTGACTGCCATGAAAGAGCCAGGCGTCCTCCACGCGGTATCGTCGTAGGCGTTTAAGGCAAGAACCTTAGACTGGAAACTCAGTGCACCAAGCAGAACGGACGCAAGACAGGCGATGAATCTGCAGGTGCAGTTGTAACGATTGAACGAGGTGGGAGGCATGAGCATTTTAAAATCAGAAGAGGGTATCGAACAGGACTGGGCCCTATTGTCGCCCGAAGAGCGCTTACCATTGGCCTCGTATGGGCCTCCTGTTTCAGTGGCTGATTTATTAGCGGCGCGGCTTGTCCCCTGGTCCTTCCAGTCCTCGCTGGCCACCCAACAAGCACCTTTGGGCTGGATGCCGAAGGGTCTCTTCAAGGCGCTTTTACGAAGAGTTTCCGGTGATGCGCGTCACCTAGACCTATTTCTCCAAGATTCTTTTCAATGGCAAGGCCTGGGTTCGGGGCTCTTTGTTGATGGGAAAAATCTCAAGCTTTTCGAGCAACATCTGGCAGCAGTCTTGGGTGATTTTGGCTGGCGCAATGAGGACTTCGCAGTCATTGATCGACAGGGCCTTACCATGGGCCCTGACCGAAGGCTTGAGCGCTCGCTCTTTCGTTGGCTTGGTCTCTTATCAGAGTCGGTTCAGCTTAACCTTTGGCGCGATGATGGCCTGCTCTGGATTGCCCAAAGAGCCATGACAAAAGCTATCGATCCGGGCCTTTGGGATGCCGCTGTGGCAGGAGGCCTCTCCGCAGGCGAGCAGCCCGAACAGGCCATTTGGCGTGAGTCCCTCGAGGAGGCTGGCTTAACGAGCAATTGGCATAGCCGCATTCAAAGACCAGCAAGCGCCCCATGCATACGGGTGAGCCGACTCATTGACCCGCCGTGGGAAACGGGGGTCAAGCCTGGCTGGCCTGAACGCTGCCTTCATCATGAAAGAGTTTGGCGTTTTGAGATTACCCTTCCTCGTGACTGGCAGCCGGTTGCAAATGACGGTGAGGTGGTGGCCTTTCAGGCGGCTGAACCCGAGGCCATCTTTTCTTTATGGAAGGAGGGTAGGTTTAACCACGAGGCGGCCTGCGCTGGCCACAGCCCCAGCCTCTAGCCAATGGCGTTGGCGAGGCTAAGCACCGAGGCCGCGTACAGATAGCTTCGGTTGTAGTGGGTTACCGCGAAAAAATTCTCACTGACCAGCCAGTACACGGGCGCCGCGTCAGGTTCGGGCAGGCGAATTACGCTTGCGGGCGTGTCAGCTGGCAGGCTACGCCAGGCCTTGGGAATGGGAAGCACTTGGTCAATGTCGCCAAGTTGATGCTCAGCACTAAGACGTGTAACGAGAAAGTCGGCAGGGTTGTCGCGCGACCGAAGTTTCAGCGGGGCAAAGCTCGGAAGGCCACGCTTCCAGCCGTGCGACTTCAAGAAGTTGGCCACGGAGCCCATGGCATCGGCCATGCTGTTAATAAGGTCAACGCGCCCATCTTGGTCGAAGTCGACCCCCCAAGCCTGCCAGCTTGATGGCATGAACTGAGGAATGCCCAGAGCCCCGGCGAAGGAGCCTTCCGATTTAAAAAGATCAATATCGCCACGACGCCCCATCACCAGGAGAGACTCGAGCTCCTTTAGAAAAAGGTCTCGGCGTCGCTCGCCCTGAAAGCCAAGGCTTGCCAGGGTATCCAGAACTCGAAAGCGTCCGGTTATACGTCCGTAACGGGTTTCCACGCCCAGAATACCCACCACCACTTCGGGAGGCACGCCGTAAAGATCTTCGGCTCTTTCCAGAAACAAGGCTTGATTACTAAGCAACTGTCTGCCCTCGCGCACGGTGCGTTCATCCAGGTTTCGAGCCAGTCGACGCGACAGGGATGGAGGAGGCCGATCGGCGGGCGGCTTGTCGGGCGGGGGGTTCATAAGAGCAAGCGCCTTGTCTTGTTGTTCAAGCGGTTGAAAACGAGCATTCAGCCAGTCGGGCTCTATTCTATGACGAAGCCTCATGAGCTCGAAGAAGGCCTCAAGTCGCTCTTGATCGATCCAGCCTGGCCCTAATTTGACCTTGCCTCGGGTTGAGGCCAAGGCTTCTTTCGGCCCATAGGCAAGCCCGCCAAGGCCTAGCCCCAGTGCCGTGGCACAGATAAGCTCGCGGCGTTGGGTGTTATAATTCAAGGCTTTTCGAAAAGCTCCAGTTTTCACTATTTTTAAGGATTTAAAACCATGGTGGTTATTCGTCTTGCCCGCGGTGGGTCTCACAAGCGTCCTTTTTACCATGTTGTGGCTGCCGATTCCCGTAAGCGGCGTGACGGCCGTTTTATCGAGCGGCTTGGTTTTTTTAACCCCGTTGCCCGTGGCGCAGACCCCGAGTTACGCCTTGCAATGGATCGCGTTGATTATTGGACGAGCGTGGGTGCTCAGGTAAGCCCTAGGGTCGCTCAGCTTGTAAAGTCTTTCCAAAGCCGCCAGGCGGGTGGCCAGGCCGCCGCCTAAGCTGTCGGGGTCAGGGGCGTCAAAATCCAGGGCGGTTGCCCAGGCTTTTACTGGACGCCGACTTCAGCGACTCGGATCTGCCGTTCAGGCGAAGCCCTCGCCTTACTTGCCCTTCCAGTTACAGGGGCCCACCGGTTTCATTGCTTTACTTCAGCTTGGAGCCGCCTGCGGGCTCAAGGGCCAACTCCGAGCCTTCCCCTTGCAACATGCCGTGATGGTGGATGCGCAGACCGGTGAGTTGGTATCTGCTGTAGGCCCCATGCTTTTGGCCGCCTCCCAATGCCCTTGGGTCAAAACCCTAAGTTCGCAATGGCTGGCCTGCAAGAGCCTTAGCTTTAGCCCAGGCCTTGAGGCCCTTTTAAATAGTGGATCCTCAGGCAAGCTTCGGGTCTCCCTCGATATCTGTCAGCACCGAAGCCAGGCCGAAGAACTTCAGCATAGTGAGCTGGGCCTGGAGCGTCATGAGTTCGACGTTCTTTCCAAACCGTTTTGGTGTGTTTTTAACTGGGTCGACTGGCAGGCCTTCTGTCCCAAGGGCAGCAGTCTTGGGCAGGTTCAGGAGGTTTTTCTAAACAAGACGCAGGCAGTCATTCGACTGCGGCCTGTCCTTGGGAAGGTTGCAACCCATTCAAGTGCCCGTGGCGAAGGCAATGTCCTTGTGCCGGTTGTGCCTCGTTACGTTCTTCAGGTTCTCCCCAAGGAGCGCAGGCTCGTTTTAGACTGGGCCTTTTAAAAAATGCACTCGTCCACCCTAGTGCGCTTCGATGTCATTTCCATCTTCCCAGAGTTTTTTGAGCCCTGGTCGAAGCTTGGTGTCTGCGGCCGTGCTCTGACTCGGAAGATTGTTAGCCTTCAGGTTTGGAACCCTCGGCAGTTCGTCAACGACCCCCACCAGACCATCGACGACCGACCCTACGGAGGTGGTCCAGGCATGGTAATGATGGCCCCGCCTTTAGCCGACGCCGTGAAGGCCATTCGTCACGACGTGCTCTCTCAAGGCTTGGTGGCCGGCCCAGTGGTTATGCTTTCACCTTCTGGCCGTCGACTGAACCAAACCTGGCTTGAGGAAAAGCTTGTTTGTATGACGCACAAGCGGGCTCAGACTCCGACAAACTCTGCGTCAGATCCGGCCAGTGTTGAAGGTTTTGTTGCCAAGGGCCCTCCCCAAATGACTTTGGTCTGTGGCCGTTACGAAGGTGTTGACCAGCGGTTTATTGACCGCTACGTCACCGAGGAATTAAGTCTTGGGGATTTCGTTATTTCGGGGGGTGAAATCGCCGCTTTAGCCGTGCTCGATGGCCTCGTTCGTCGACTTCCAGGGGTTATGCAAGATGAGCTCTCGTCGGTTCAAGAGTCTTTTTTAACGGGCCGTCTTGAGCACCCTCACTACACTCGCCCCGAAGTTTTTGAGGGTGAAGGGGTGCCCGAACTGCTTTTATCTGGACATCATGGCAGAATAGCGGGCTGGCGAGAAGATCAGTCTTTGAGTCAGACCCAACGACGACGTCCCGATCTTTTATCTGAGTCGTCGAAAAAACGTTAGGTACGTCGTGTTTTATACCCATCCTCTGAATGGCTGTCCCCAAGGTCAACTAGAAAACCTTTTCGCTTTGGGTCAATGTCATTTACGATGTTTTTAGGAGCCTTGTTGTGAATATTATTGAAACACTCGAACGGGAAGAAATTGCCCGCCTTAACAAAGATGTCCCCGAATTTGGCCCTGGCGACACGGTCGTTGTAAGCGTCAACGTCGTCGAAGGCACCCGCAAGCGGGTTCAGGCCTACGAAGGCGTTGTTATTGCGAAACGTAATCGGGGGCTTAATTCCTCGTTTATCGTTCGAAAAATATCGGCTGGCGAAGGCGTTGAGCGCACGTTTCAGACCTACTCACCGCTTATCGCAAAAATTGAAGTGAAACGCCGCGGCGATGTCCGTCGCGCCAAGCTTTACTACCTGCGCCAGCGCTCCGGTAAGTCGGCACGTATTCGCGAGAAGCTGCCCGCACGCAAGGCAGCTCTCGTTGCAGCAACCTCGGCGCCCGAGAAGCAGCAACCTGTACAGGCCCACGAAGCACCTGCAGCCGACACTGAGAATTAGCACTTTCGATCCGCAGTCCGCATCGCGCCTGCCTCTTGCCAGCCACCAGCCGCTTCCTCCAGAGGCGCTGGAGGCTGAGTTCTTTCTTCAGCTAAAAACCTATTGCAATAGTCTTCGCCCCTTTCCTGCCTGGACCCCGGAAGTCTTGGCGGATCGGGGGAGGCGGCTTGCGGAGGTTAAAAACCCAATTGCTGCCGCTGTCTTAATCGCACTGTTACCCTCACCCCAGGGCCTACGGCTACTTTTAACTCGACGCCCCGAGTCCATGAAAGACCATCCAGGCCAAATCAGCTTTCCTGGCGGCCGCACCGAGCCTCATGATGGCTCGGCAGATCAAACGGCCCTTCGCGAGGCGGCCGAGGAGGTTGGGCTGTCTCCTGACTCTGTGGTCCTTCTTGCCCAGCTTCCCGACTATCTAACGGTAACGGGGTATCAAGTCTCTCCGGTGCTTGGTCTTGTTAACGGTAGGTATGCCTTGCAGGCCGACAGTCTTGAGGTTGCTGAGCTTATTGAACTGCCCCTTGCCGATGTTTTAAATCCGGCCAACCATGAACGCCGAGGCCTTGAGCTCCCCACCGGGCCTGCCGAGTTCTTTGCTATTCCCGTACACGGACAATTCATCTGGGGCGCTACAGCAGCCATCATCCGTAACCTGTACCATTTCCTCTATGCTGCTTGGAACCAACGTCCTTCAAGTTCAGGCTCACCACCAGGGTTCATGCATCCCTAGTGGGGTGACAAACCCACAGCACAGGTAAGCGCCTATGACACTCATAAGCCTTCTTCTCGCGCTCCTGCTTGAGCAGGTTCAACCGGTTCGTGAAACCAGTGTATTGCGCGACTGGCTCAACAACCAGCTTCGGCGTGTGCGGCTCATGGCGGCACCCGACCAGTCTAGCCCTGTCTGGGCGGCCTGGTATCTGGTGGTTGCTGGGGTGGCCATTCTTAGCCTGCTTTTGGTCTGGCTGCTGGGTATGGTGCATCCTATTCTCGAGCTGCTTGCTACAGCCGCCATTCTTTATTTAACGCTTGGCTTTCGAAGGTTCAGTCATTGGTATAGCGAAATTCAGTCAAGCCTTGCCCGCGGTGAACTCGAATCGGCCCGTCAGACCTTGGCCCAGTGGGTTGAGCAGTCCAAGGCCGGCCTTCCAGCTCAAATGGCCAGCCAGCGGGGTGATGAGTCTGCGGTGGCGCGCGAATCGATTCGACTCGGCATGACAGCTGCTCAACAGCATGTCTTCGGGGTTATTTTTTGGTTTGTCATTCTTCCTGGGCCGTCAGGTGCCGTGGCCTATTGGCTTAGCGCTCTTTTACTGCGCTCATGGTCGGCGCCGCGTAACGAGCTAAGCCGGCTTGCCGATCAGCCCGATGTCGAGGCCATGGCCGGTGACATGGGCAATATTGCAGACGATGCGCATGGCCGTATCGCAAGCCAGGCTTTTCGCTGGGTTGACTGGCTGCCTGTTCGGGTTACGGCTGCCATCTTTGCCGTGGTGGGCAACTTTGAAGATGCCATTGGCCTTTGGCGCTCGCGTGTCTTAGCCGCTCCCGAGTCCAGTGACGATACCGAGCGCGTTCTGATTGCCTCGGGCTCTGGCGCCATGGGCATCGAGCTTAACCTTCCTGACGCCCCTTCCGGCGCCGAGGGTCTGGACGATGTTGAAGGCGCACTTTCAGCGTCCTCGTCCGCAGGCTCAAACCTTCGAGAACCCGATAGTTCAGCCATGGCTTCGGCCATTGGCCTTGTCTGGCGGGCTGTATTGGTCTGGTTCTTTATGGTGCTTTTGTTCTCTTTGGGCCGCTGGCTAGCCTAACGAAGCTCGCGCGCCAGACGCCGCCATAGGTCCAGTCGTTGCTGGAGCTGTTGGTAACGCTCTTCGTTCAAAAGTGCCTTGCTACGCATGGCCTCGAGGCTCTCTGCTAGTACGCATCCTGGCTCTCGGTCGTGTTGGCAATTGTAAAAACGACAACGTCCGTTGCGCTGAAGATCATGCCATTCCGGAAATACGCTTAATAGATCCTGCGTGGTCAGATGCTGAATTCCGAAGGTCTGAAAGCCTGGTGTATCAATAAGCCAGCCGCCCACGTTTAGCCATTCGTAGCTGCGACTTACCGTTGTGGTCTGACGCCCCGATTGCAGGGTCTGCGAGATGGCCTGAGTCTGCGCCCCTGCGTTGGGAATCAACGCATTAAGCAGGCTTGACTTACCCATTCCCGATTGGCCAATAAGCCCGACCACAGGGTTTTGAATGCCTCGTGCCTGAATGGCTTTTAGAAGGGATTCAAGGCCTAGGCCCGCAGGACTGCCAGGGCTTTGCAGCTCGTGTGTCTTACAGCTAATCTCGGCATCGGCCAAACAGGGCCAAGGAAGGCAGCTGCAAAGACTGGCTCGCGCCCGGTCACTTTCTTTCGCTAGGTCTGTCTTGTTTAAGGCGATGATGCAGGGCAGGCCCTGAGAAAAGAGTGTCGCCATAAGCCGTACCAGAAGCTCCGGGGAAAAAAGGGGCTCACCCGAGATAAGAATAATAATCAGGTCAAGATTGGCCGCAATGACCTTTTGACGGTGGGACTCTGCTCTTACGAGGGCATTTCGACGCGGCAGGAGTTCGACCAGGCTTTCTGAATTGCGCGAGACCAATGCGATGTCTCCAGCAACAGGCTTAAGCGCTCTGCCTTTAAGGGGAACAACCTGACTGATTAACGGGCCCGTTAAAGGGCTCACCCAGGCGTGACTGCCATGGGCGCTAATTACGCGATAAGTTTCAGAATGCGATCGGCGCAATCAAAGTCCTTCGAGGTGATACCCCCTTCGTCATGCGTGATGGTTCGAATCAAAAGGGATCGATAACCAAAACAGACATCAGGGTGGTGATCGATTTCGGTCGCAATCTGCATAATCGACGTCACAATTCGGCAGACCTCCTCAAAGGACTCCGGCTGAAGGCTTAGCGTCAGCATACCGTCTTCCAGCCGCCAAGGTTGCCGACTGGCCAGTTGAGCAATGACATCGTTGGGTTCGAGCACCATGGTGCCTAGTCTAACGGAGGTCGAAGGAATTCGGCCAGTAGGTTTGCGTTAAATAAGGATTGGACAGGTACGCCTTTGCAGGAAGTGCATTGCCAATGCCTTACACTGAGTCTCATGAACACAAAGATTCAACAGGGTCAGCCAAGCCCGAATTACGATTATCTGGTCTGGCTGGACATGGAGATGTCTGGCCTTAACCCCGAGACCCATCGAATTTTAGAAATCGCGGTGGTTGTAACCGATGGCCAGTTGCAGGTTGTTGCCCATGCGCCGGTTTACGTTGTTCACCAAACCACCGAACACCTTGATGCCATGGATGCGTGGAACAAAGGCACTCATGGTAAATCCGGTCTTATTGAGAAGGTTAAAGCCTCCACCCATGCAGAGGCCGATGTTGAGCGCGAGTTGCTTGCCTTTCTCAAACAGCACGTGCCGGCCGGAAAGTCGCCTATGTGTGGCAACACCATTCATCAAGATCGGCGCTTTTTACTGCGCTATATGCCTAGCCTTGAGGCTCATTTTCATTACCGGAATATTGATGT
Source organism: Bordetella sp. (assembly GCA_038111655.1). Taxonomy (GTDB): domain Bacteria; phylum Pseudomonadota; class Gammaproteobacteria; order Burkholderiales; family Burkholderiaceae_A; genus Hahnella. The sequence goes on along the minus strand of JAYNLI010000010.1, from coordinate 9,133 downwards.
CAGCACGCTAAAGGAACTTTGCCGGCGTTGGCAGCCTGCGCTTCTGAAAGGGTTCGAGAAGAAGGGCGCCCACACGGCCCTTGCCGATATTCTTGAGTCGATTGATGAGCTTCGTTACTACCGCAGGCATCTGATGCCGACCACTTTACCCGAGGCTGAAACGGTCAGTCCCACTCCCTAATTTAAAGCGAGCGCCGCTGGTAAAGGGCAAGTCGCTCTCGGTTGTCACGTCCAGGTTTTCGCGGGCCCTGCCAAACGACTGCCCATTGCATTAGGTCTGGCCGGAAATTATCCTCAAAGACAAGCAGCCACCGGCAGTAGCTGGTTTGAGAGGTGCTGCCTAGCTGATTGATCAAACTCAATGCAGTACCTTTTTGTAGGCGATTAGAGATTGGCCGCAGGCTAGGCTCGAGCATGGCCAGTACAATGGTTTGACTCATAAGGTCGTTGTCTGCAGCGGTGATGCACTCATCGCTATTGCGTGACGAAGAAGATTCGGACGCCATAGAGGGAGCCGAATGCGCCTTATTAGTTGCACTTGCCGGCACTTGAGCCTGCATAGCAGCCTCAAGCTCTCTTGCGACGGGCTGGTAGCCCCGATTGATTTCAAGGGCAGGTCGAAGCAAGGACATAAGTAAAACCCAGGTCAATCCGTAGCCCCCGGCGGTCAGCAGCACAGGGCGCCAGAGTCTGCTCTCGGATCGCCGGGTTCGCCATAACACTAAGACCACCCACAGCCCACTTGCAATCGTTCCCAGTAAAAGGCTCACGACGCTTGCCTGTGGGGTAATTCCAGGAGCGTGAAAGGCTAGTCGTTCGGTAAAAAAAGCCGGCTGACCAAACTCAATCGCCGACCAATAGAGCCAAATTAAAACGGCTAGCCCAGAGAAGAGGGCTACCGCAAACCAGTCAATCAGTGAGGAGAGTCCTCGGGGTAAGGACAGAAGTCCAAAAGCTGCGAGGCAGGCAAGGAGGGCGATGGGCAGGCTGCGAGCCGGGCTGACATTACCAGCACCAAGCAGGCCCATGACAAGACTCGCGCTAAGTAAGACAAGCAGCAATTGCAAATGGGCAAGGCCCAGAAGCTTATGTCGCCAAGCTTGCACCAAAAGGGCTGCAATCACCGGCCAAGCAGGCCACCAGGTCCAGGCCCATGTCTTTGGGCCATGAATAAGCGAGGGCCCATCAAATGACCATTGAGCCTGCCACCACTGACTTAAAGCGGCCACTTCTTGAAGGATTGCTGCAAGAAGAACCCAACTGGCAATACCCATAGCAAGAACGAGTACCGCCCAACTTCCCCATTCCTTTGCGGTCATTCGCCAGCCAGTCAGGCTTGCTCCCACCAGTAAGGCACCAAGCCCGGCGCCTGAAAGACCTGCAAGACCATCGCTCAGCAAAAGTCCGGTGAGGCTTAATCCAATGCCAAGACCCGCTCGACGGGGCCGTTCGGGAGCCATCGAAATAGCCCACAACAAGAGTGCCTGAAGCGCGAAGCTGCTCGTAGTAGGGCCCGCCTCATGCCACCTTGCAATCGCACCCAAGGTGCCAATGGCGAATAACACAGCGCAATCGGCGACGGTGCGAGCAAAGTCGGGTCCAGCAGGTCCAATGCCCAAGGGGTCAAAAGGCCGCGCCTCACGTCGTCTCGCAAGCCGGTAGGCTGCTCTCCAGAGGGCCCAGAGGCCCAGCAGCGTGAGCCCGATTTGTGTGAGTCGGGCAGCAACCATAATTTGTGACGGGGTGTCGAGCCATGTGCTTGCCCCCCAAAGCGTGCCGCCCAAGCTGAACAGCCTTGCAATAAAGGCTGCAAACCAAGTAAACAAGGGACCCTGTTCCGTCATAACCCAGGGGCCAAGGCTTGGAACGCTAAGCCATCCCACCCCATAAGGCTGCAACGCCTCCAGGTGGCTTCGAACCATGGCAATGGCCTCGATGTCGGGGCCTTGCCATGGCGAATGCAGCCATAGCCCCGAGAGGCCCATAAGCACTGCAAGCCAAATTAATAAAGATTTTGGGAACGGTGTGGCAGAACTCGCAGCCAGACCTGGAAGAGGGCGGGACACTCCCCATTGCGAGAGGAGTTGGAGAGTTTGGGTTGAACGCGCCATAGACTAACCAAGGGCTAGATGGCGCCCAAGCCGAGAACGAGCTTAGTTTTTGGCCGCGCCAGTACCTGTTTTTGAACCAAACTTCTGGCGAAATTTCTCAACGCGCCCGGCGGTGTCCATAATTTTCTGAGTACCCGTGTAGAAGGGGTGGGACTCTGAGCTGGTGTCGAGCTTGTAAAGAGGATATTCCTTGCCATCTTTCCATTTAATGGTTTCTTTGGTGGACACCGTTGAGCGGGTAACAAAACTAAAATCATTCGAAAGGTCAACGAAGACCACTTCGCGGTAATTGGGATGAACGCCTTCTTTCATGGCCGAGCTCTCTAAATATCTGTGTGTAAAAAACGAAAGTTTTTCAGTATAACCTACCCGCCGCGCTTCATCATGTCGAAAAAATCGCCGTTGTTCTTTGTCTGCCGAATCTTATCGAGCAAGAACTCCATGGCCTGAATTTCATCCATGTCATGGAGAAGTTTTCGAAGGATCCAGATTTTTTGTAGAAGGTCAGGCTTAATAAGCAGCTCTTCGCGTCGGGTACCCGAGCGATTGATGTTAATTGCAGGGTAAACACGCTTCTCTGCAAGCCGTCGCTCAAGGTGAACTTCCATGTTGCCGGTTCCCTTGAATTCTTCGTAAATCACCTCATCCATACGAGAGCCGGTTTCAATAAGGGCTGTGGCAATAATTGTTAGCGACCCACCCTCTTCAACATTTCGGGCTGCTCCAAAGAACCGCTTGGGCCGGTGCAGGGCATTGGCATCTACACCACCTGTCAAAACTTTGCCCGACGTGGGGACCACGGTGTTGTAAGCCCGCGCGAGTCGGGTGATGGAGTCAAGAAGAATCACCACATCTTTTTTATGCTCGACAAGCCTTTTTGCCTTTTCAATCACCATCTCTGCCACCTGAACATGGCGCGTGGCCGGCTCGTCAAAGGTGGAGGCAACCACTTCGCCACGAACCGAGCGCTGCATCTCGGTCACCTCTTCCGGTCGCTCATCAATAAGAAGAACGATGAGCACAACCTCAGGATGGTTGGTTGATATGGCATGCGCGATGTGCTGCATCATCACCGTCTTACCGCTTTTGGGCGAGGCCACCAACAGACCGCGTTGCCCCTTACCAATTGGGGAGACCATGTCAATAATCCGGCCCGTAATATTTTCCTCCCCCTTCATATCGCGCTCAAGCCGCAAAGGCTCATTCGGGAAGAGTGGCGTGAGATTCTCAAAGAGGATTTTGTTTTTCGAGGCCTCAGGCGGTTGCTGGTTGATTCGATCAACTTTCACCAGGGCAAAATAACGCTCGCCATCTTTCGGTGTTCGCACCTCTCCTTCAATGGAATCACCTGTATGAAGGTTGAACCGGCGAATCTGAGAGGGGGACAAGTAGATGTCGTCGGTGCTGGCCAGGTAAGATGACTCGGGTGCCCGCAAAAAACCAAAGCCATCGGGTAGAACCTCAAGGACACCATCACCGAAAATCTGCTCGCCTGTTTTGGCCTTCTTTTTAAGAATGGCAAACATAAGCTCTTGCTTGCGAAGCCGGCTGGGATTTTCAATTTCAAGCGAGATCGCCAGCTCCACAAGCTGGGTGACCGGCATAGCCTTAAGTTCAGAGAGGTACATAGTTAACGCCCACCACCGTAAGTAGAAAAGAGAAAGTTTTAGGGAGCTTCACAAGATAGAGAAAGAGGTGGAAGCCCTTGGGTCGTGACTGTGTAAAGCCCGGCCCTGAGCGTACAAAAAGAATACTTAAATTTGGCTGTCGATCCAAGCTGTGAGTTGAGACTTCGCGGCGGCTCCGACTTTCTGAGAGACAACCACACCATTCTTAAAGAGGATGAGGGTCGGAATGCCGCGAATGCCATGCTTAGCGGGTACGGCTGCGTTCTCGTCGACATTAAGCTTCGTAACGGCCAGGCGCCCCTGGTACTCGTTTGCAATTTCTTCAACGATGGGGCCAATCATTTTGCAGGGGCCACACCACTCTGCCCAGAAGTCAACAAGGACAGGCAGATCGGACTTCAACACGTCTTCGTCGAAATTGGAATCGGTAACGACTTTTACAAGATCACTCATGGGATTCAAAAAATAAAAGAAGAGGAGGGGTCGAATTAAAAAACGGACCTTGGCCTACAGGGATGATGATGGCCTGAAGGCTAGATGAATCAGAGCGTCAGGCGCAAGAGAGCATCGTGCGTAGACAAGACCCGGCGAGTCTTGAAGCAGAAATATAGCGCAGAAATGCATATAAAGGGTAATGGGGCAAGCCCGGGTTACACTTCACTTGGCGGGCCGCTCCGCATTGTAAGCCTGTGAACCTGGTCAGGTCGGGAACGAAGCAGCCACAGCGGGTCCTTGCGAGTGCCGGGGGAACGGCTCGCCACCTACTATTCCGAATGTCCTTACCACCATGATTCACCGCCAATTCTTTTTTGTTTTCTGCACAAAACGCCCAATCTTGTGAGTAGCCTTTTTCTAGACGACCCCCATTTTGCCGCCCCGGCAGCACCCATTGCGCTTGCCCGTAAGTGGCGACCGCGACAGTTTGCGAGCGTGGTGGGCCAGGATTTTGTGGTGAAGGCTTTGCAACATGCTCTTGGGCAACAAAGACTGCATCATGCTTATTTACTAACCGGTTCTCGGGGGGTCGGAAAAACCAGCCTTGCGCGTATTTTTGCAAAGGCCTTGAACTGCGAGACAGGTCTTGTGGCAGAGCCCTGTGGGCAGTGTGGCCCATGCCAAGAGATTGATGCCGGAAGATTTATCGATTACGTTGAAATTGATGCGGCCTCCAACCGCTCTGTTGGGGAAATTCAGCAACTGCTTGAGCAGGCGCGCTTTGCACCTACGGCCGGGCGCTTCAAAGTCTATGTCATTGACGAGGTTCACATGCTCACGGGGCATGCCTTCAATGCCATGCTTAAAACCCTGGAAGAGCCGCCTGAGCGCGTCAAGTTTGTTCTTGCAACCACCGACCCGCAAAAAATTCCTGTAACCGTGCTATCGCGCTGCCTTCAATTTGGGCTTAAGAATCTTCGGCTTGACCTACTCGAGCGGCATCTTAGCTATGTCTTAACGCAGGAGTGTATTCAGGCAGAGCCTGAGGCGGTGCTTGCCCTTGCGCGTGCGGCCAAGGGGTCGGTTCGTGATGGTCTCTCGCTGACCGATCAGGCCATTGCCTATGGTGGTGGCAGCGTTCAGCTTGAGTCGACGACTCAAATGCTCGGCCTAGTGGGCCGCGAGGCCATCGAAGCAATGGCGCAGGCCATTGGAGAAGGCAATGCAAGCGACTGCCTTCGTGCTGCCGAGTCGCTTACGGCTGCAGGTGTTTCGGCAGAGGCCATTCTCGAAGACCTTGCTCGGCTCTTCCACGATGTCAATGTCTCGAATGTTCTGGGTCCCGGCCAAGCAACGGGCTCATCGGGTGCAGCCACTACTTGCCTGCTCTCTGTTGAGCAGGCACAGCTTGGTTACCAAATATTGATGCTTGGTTTACGCGATCTTACCTACGCGCCTGATGAACAAACCGGCCTCGAGATGACCTTGCTAAGACTCGTAGCCTTTTTGCCCATCGATCTTGAGCAGGGCGTCTCACAGGGGCAGGCTGCTGCATCTTCTTCATTGGCCTCATCCCGTTCTTCGTCCTTGGCGTCCGCTTCGGGTAGGTCAGCAAGCAGGGTACTGTCCGACGCACCCGTAGCAGGAGACTCATCGGGCTCGGCTGCTGCGCTGCGTGGTTCTGCAGCCCTTCGTATCGACAGCCCCCGCCCACCTAAATACGAGTCGCTCTCAAGCCTCACCGCCGAGTCTTGGCTGTCGGTGGCGCAGACGCTTCCTTTTGCCGGTCTATCGCGTCAGTTTGCGCTTCAGGCCCGTTACCTCGGAACGGATTCTTCCATGCGGGCTGGGCGTTCGGTATTGAAGTTTGAGGTTCCCGTTGAGGCCCTAACCGAGGCGGGCGTGGTGGAGCGGGTTGCCTCGAGTCTTGCAACTCGATTTGGCCCCGACATCGAGCTCTCAGTCTCGGTGGGCCAATTGGGAGGCCCAAGCCTTGCCTCTCAAAAGGCAGAGCTTAATGCTCAGCGTCAGGCTCAGGCCGAGGCCTCTATAGCAAGTTCCCCTATTGTGAAAGCCATTATCGAGCGGTTTGATGCCACCATCGTTCCTGGTTCTATCCGCTGGAAAGACCCCAACACCCACTCAGGAGAGTCATCATGATGAAAGGTCAAATTGCCGGGCTGATGCGTCAGGCCCAGCAGATGCAGGACAAAATTAAAAAAGCCCAAGAGGCCTTGGGTAGTATGGAAGTTGAGGGTCAGGCGGGCTCGGGTCTCGTTAAACTCGTCATGACGGGCAAGCACCAGGTGCGTTCAGTCAGTATCGATTCATCGCTCATGTCGCCCGACCCCGATGACCTTGAAACCTTGCAAGATCTCTTGGTGTCTGCCTTAAATGACGCGGTTGCAAAGGTTGAAAAGGTCTCTGAAGACCAGATGGCCTCCGCAACAGCGGGCATGCCTTTACCCCCGGGCTTTAAGCTCTAGGCCGCTCTCGCGCGCAGGTTCGTGGCCGATGCCTACGAGGGGGCCTTCATGCCCCCAAGCCTCAAGGCGCTCACAGCCGCTCTTGCGAGACTTCCGGGTATTGGCCCGAAAACAGCCCAACGGCTTGCCCTGCATCTGCTTCAACACGATCGCGAGTCTGCCGCAACCTTAAGCCATGCGCTGCAGCAGTCACTTCAGGGACTTCAGCCTTGTCAGCGTTGCAACAATTTCTCTGAGCAGCCTGTCTGTCCAGCCTGTGAAGATTCAAGCCGTGATGGGCGATTACTTTGCGTTGTAGAGACACCCGCAGACCTTCTTGTCATGGAGCAGACCCGAAGTTTTCGAGGCCGATATTTTGTTCTAAAGGGAAGGCTCTCGCCCCTAGATGGCATGGGCCCCAAGCAAATCGGCCTGCCCGAACTGCTCGAACGGTGCCTTGATTCAGAGCTTGAAGAACTGATCATCGCAACCAACTTCACGCCCGAGGGCGAGGCGACAGCCCATGCCATTGAAACCGTCTTAGCTGCGCAAGACCGCCGTCCTGCGCTAAAAATTACGCGCCTAGCCCGCGGAGTCCCCTTGGGCGGCGAGCTAGAGTATGTTGACTTGGGTACCATTGCTCAGGCCTTTCGAGACCGACGAGGTATGACATGACCACTGCATTCTGGTGCCTTTTCATCACGATGTTTCTTCCTGTTGTCTGTGCTGGCATTTCAAAGGCCGGCGGACAGGGCTACGACAATGCGCAACCGCGACAGTGGTTGGCCCAACAGGAGGGCTTCCGAGCCCGTGCCTTGGCCGCTCAGCAAAACAGCTGGGAGGCACTGCTTTTGTTTTCCATTGCTATCCTCGTTGCCCATGTCATTCTCGGGCCCTCCGACAGCGTGAACCAGATGGCCGTTGGTTTCGTTGTTGCCCGTCTGGCGTACATTTCTGCTTATGTGGCCAATTGGGCCATGGTGCGAACCTTGGTTTGGCTGGTGGGCTTTCTTCTCACCATCTCTATTTTTGCTGCGGCCTACTAAACTGCATAAAGGTCCCTGGCCAAGGTGGGTCTGGGCCCGGGTCCGCTGCCTCTCCCCCTCCCGTATAATTCTAAAAATTCCAAGGAGTGTGTTTTGCAGGTCAGCCAACTTCTGGCCGCCAGCAGTGGTGCGTCCAGTTCATCTGTTTACCCCCCAGCGGTTCTTGCCCTTGCCGACGGCACCGTGTTTAAGGGCGTTTCCATTGGCGCGCAAGGCCAGACTGTCGGCGAAGTGGTCTTCAACACGGCAATAACGGGGTATCAAGAAATTCTTACCGATCCCAGTTATTGCCGTCAGATTGTCACGCTGACTTATCCCCATATTGGTAACACCGGCTGGAACGAAGAAGACAACGAATCCAGTGCCGTTCATGCCGCCGGTCTGATCGTTCGCGACCTTCCTCCGGTGGTCTCCAACTTTCGCTCTGAACAAAACCTTGATCGAGCGCTGAAGGCAGCCGGTACCGTGGCCATTGCATGCATCGATACTCGCGCCTTAACCCGCAGGCTTCGTGATGTTGGAGCCCAAGCAGGCGCCATACTGGCAGGGCCCAATGCCACTGCCGAGAAGGCCTTACAAATGGCAAGATCCTTTACAGGCCTGGTCGGCGCCGATCTTGCCAGAGAGGTTACAACTAGCGAGTCCTACAGTTGGGCCGAAGGAACCTGGACGCTCGGTGAGGGCTACAGACACTGCTCTGCGCGGGAAGAAGTCGCAGGCAATGCTGTATCCGGCTTTCATGTGGTGGCTTTCGACTTTGGTGTGAAGCACAATATTCTTCGCCTGCTTGCCGACCGAGGTGCTCGCATCACTATCGTTCCCGCCCAGACAAGCTTTGAGCAGGCCATGGCTTTGAAGCCCGATGGTTTATTTTTGTCGAATGGGCCAGGCGACCCCGAACCTTGCGATTACGCCATTAGCGTGGCCCGCCAGGCCATCGAAAAAAAGATTCCTCTCTTTGGCATATGCTTAGGCCACCAAATTCTGGCACTTGCCGCAGGCGCGAAAACCATGAAGATGAAGTTCGGCCATCATGGTGCCAACCACCCTGTGCAATGCCTATCGAGCAAGCGCGTCTTCATTACCTCGCAAAACCATGGTTTTGCGGTGGATGCGAACAGCCTGCCCGCGCATCTACGTGTGACCCATGTCTCGCTTTTCGATGGCTCCATTCAGGGGCTTGAACATAAAAGCGCGCCCGCCTATTGTTTCCAAGGCCACCCCGAGGCAAGCCCGGGCCCTCACGACATTATCAGCTTGTTTGACCGTTTTTTTGTAAGCATGAAGGCCAATCAGAGAGGTCAACATGCCTAAGCGCACCGATATAAAAACCATACTTGTTATTGGTGCGGGCCCCATTGTCATTGGTCAGGCCTGTGAGTTTGATTATTCGGGGGCCCAGGCCTGCAAGGCCTTAAAGCAAGAAGGTTACAAGGTGGTGCTGGTGA
>JAYNLI010000009.1:15106-45964 GCA_038111655.1 Bordetella sp. | reverse complement strand
ACGAAGCGCATGGCCGAAGACCTTACCGACTACCTGGCCGAGAATCAGGTGGCTGTACGCTACCTGCATTCCGACATTGATACGGTTGAGCGTGTTGAAATCCTTCGTGATCTTCGGCTTGGTCAGTTTGATGTCTTAGTTGGAATTAATCTTTTACGTGAAGGGCTCGACTTGCCCGAGGTCTCCCTTGTTGCCATTCTCGATGCTGATAAAGAAGGCTTCTTACGCTCCGAGCGCAGCCTTATTCAAACCATTGGTCGAGCAGCTCGAAATTTGAATGGCAAGGCCATTTTGTATGCAGACAGGCATACCGACTCCATGAATCGTGCCATTGAAGAGACGAATCGCAGACGCCAGCGGCAGGCCGAATTCAATGTTCGGAATAGCATTGTGCCGACCTCTGTTTCTAAAGAGGTACGTGAGCTCATCGATGGTGTTGTTCGTTCGGGCACCGAGTCGCTCGAGAATGCCTTTGCTGGTGCTTCGGCGTCCAGCTCTGTCGAAGAGCCATTGTCTGAAAAGGCCTTGGCCAAAGAAATCGTTCAACTCGAGAAGAAGATGCTTGAGTTTGCTCGAAACCTAGAGTTTGAGAAAGCTGCCAAAGCTCGCGATGAGCTCTCGCGCCTCAGACAAAAGGCTTTTGGAGCCGGTGCGCTCCGTGATCAAGTTGAAGTACCCCCCGGTGCAGACGTCATGCAGGTGCCTTCCGTGGGCATGCGTGCTGCGTAGTTTTTAACCATAAGGAAATTAAAAAAATGACGCGTTTGACGACAACAAAAAAGGTTGAGCCCTCCCTCAACAAGCCTCCCAAGTCGCTGGGCATAAAGACCCGTGTTCTTTTCGTTTGCATGGGCAATGTCTGCCGCTCGCCTATGGCCAAGGCCGTTTTCGACTCCATGGTGAAGGCCTCGGGTCTGTCCGATCTCGTGCAGGCTGACTCCGCAGGTACTCATGCTCTTCATATGGGCGAAGCTGCCGACCCCAGGGCCGTATCGGCTTCGCAAAAACGGGGCTACGACCTCTCCGACCATGCTGCCCGTAAGGTAGAAATGGCAGACTTCAGTGAGTACGACTATATTCTTGCCATGGACTGGGACAACCTAGCCTTGCTTCAGCGTACGGCACCTCGTGGCCTGCTGCATAAGCTGCAGCTTCTCATGCGGTTTGCCACGGAATACGAGGCAGCAACCATCAACGACCCTTACCACGGCGGGCCCCAGGGCTTTGAGCAGGCCCTCGATTACATCGAGGACGCTTGCAATGGCCTAATGGAAGTGGTCCGTCGCCGAGCAAGCATGGTGGCTGCTGCCTAAACCTGAGGTCTAGCCACATAAGGCAAGGCGGTGAAAGCCTCAGGCATAAAAAAACCCGGTTCACCGGGTTTTTTTATGCCTAAAAGTTGAGTGTTTCAATCAACTTCTTTATACTCCTATTAAATTAGTCAGGAATTAATGGAATTGTTTGGATTTCTAAACGGAGAAAGTGCCATGCGTCTGACAACCAAAGGTCGTTTTGCTGTAACCGCAATGATTGACTTAGGGCTTCGTCACCAGAAGGGTCCAGTTACGCTTTCTGCAATTAGCCAGCGCCAGAAAATTTCACTTTCCTACCTCGAACAACTCTTCGGTCGGCTTCGACGCCATGAACTGGTTGCGTCCATGCGTGGGCCAGGTGGTGGCTATCGGCTGGCTCGCTCATCCAAGGACATAACTGTCGCTGACATCATTTACGCGGTGGATGAACCGCTTGATGCCACCCAGTGTGGTGGCAAGCAAAACTGTCATGAAGACCAGGTCTGCATGACCCACGAATTATGGGCGAGTCTCAATCGCCATATGGTCGACTTTCTTGACTCTGTCTCCTTGCAAGATTTGGTCGATGAGCAAAAGCAAAAAACCCATGGCGTGGTCGAAGGCAGCGTCACTCGGCACGTGCTTTTTCGTGAAGAGCGAGACTCCACGCCCCTGCCTAAGCTGCGCGACCCACTAACCAGCGCTGTGGTTAACCCCTGATTTTTAGAGGAACATTAATGCAGTTGCCTATTTACCTCGATTACTCCGCAACCACTCCTATTGACCAGCGGGTAGTGGACCAGATGATTCCTTTTCTTCGCGAAGAGTTTGGCAACCCTGCCTCTCGTAGTCATGCTTTCGGCTGGCGGGCAGAAGAGGCCGTTGAAAATGCCCGGCGTCAGGTCGCAGCGCTTGTAAATGTCGACCCCAAAGAAATTATCTGGACGTCCGGAGCAACCGAGTCCATTAATTTGGCCGTAAAAGGCGCTGCTCATTTTTACAAAGACCGCGGCCGACATGTCATCACGGTGAAGACCGAGCACAAGGCAACACTCGATACCTGTCGCGAGCTTGAACGCGAGGGCTTCGAAGTCACTTATCTTGATGTCCAAGAAAACGGGCTTATCGACTTCCAGGTTTTTGAGCAGGCGGTTCGTAAGGACACTATTCTTGTTTCGGTTATGTTTGTCAATAACGAAATAGGCGTTATCCAAGACATTCCCCGGCTTGGAGAGCTCTGTCGCGAGCGTGGCATTATTTTCCACGTCGACAGTGCACAGGCAACGGGCAAGGTCGTTATCGATCTTGCAGCGCTTAAGGTCGATCTCATGTCGTTCTCCGCGCATAAAACCTACGGGCCTAAAGGTATGGGGGCCCTGTTTGTAAGGCGTAAGCCTCGCGTGCGGCTCGAGCCCCTTATCCATGGTGGTGGGCACGAGCGTGGTATGCGTTCGGGTACGCTTCCTACCCATCAAATTGTTGGTATGGGTGCGGCCTTTGAATTAGCGCGGGCAGAGATGGCTCTTGAGAACGACCGTATTCGAATGTTGCGTGACCGCCTCTGGAAGGGTCTTTCAACCATCGATGCCGTCTACCTTAATGGCGATCTTGAGCATCGAGTACCCCATAACCTGAACGTCAGTTTTAACTACGTTGAGGGTGAGTCTCTTCTTATGGCGATTAAAGATATTGCGGTTTCGTCGGGTTCGGCCTGCACCAGTGCAAGTCTTGAGCCTTCGTATGTTCTTAGGGCTTTGGGCCGCAGCGACGAGCTTGCCCACTCGTCCATTCGTTTCTCCATCGGCCGTTTTACAACCGAGTCCGACGTTGACTTTGCCATTGAGCTCCTAAAAGAGAAAGTGGCTAAGCTTCGAGAAATGTCGCCACTCTGGGAGTTGGTCCAGGAGGGTGTGGACCTCAATACCATCCAGTGGGCTGCGCACTAGAAAGATCCTCGGAAGAAATCGGTCGCATAACGCTTGTATTCAAAATAGTTACGTAAGGATATTGCAATGGCATACAGTGAAAAAGTAATTGATCATTACGAGAATCCAAGAAACGTAGGGTCCCTCGACAAGGACGACCCAACGGTCGGAACCGGTATGGTGGGTGCGCCTGCCTGTGGGGATGTTATGAAGCTCCAGATTCGCGTGAATGACAACGGTGTCATTGAAGATGCGCGTTTTAAAACCTATGGCTGTGGGTCGGCCATTGCCTCGTCTTCGCTTGTTACTGAATGGGTGAAGGGAAAAACGCTCGACCAGGCTATGGCACTCAAGAATACCGAGATTGCAAACGAGCTCTCACTGCCCCCGGTTAAAATTCACTGCTCCATCCTTGCCGAAGATGCTATCAAGGCAGCCATTGAAGACTACAAGAAAAAGCATGGCCATATCACTAACTGAAAAAGCAGCCCAGCATGTCAGCCGTTACATTGAACGGCGAGGTAAGGGTATGGGCATTCGGCTTGGAGTGCACACCACCGGATGCTCGGGTCTTGCCTACAAACTTGAGTTCGTCGACACACCTGTTGCTGACGATGTTGCTTTTGCAAGTCACGGTGTCACCGTCTTTGTCGACCCTAAGAGCCTGCCTTTCATCGATGGTACCGAGCTCGATTTTGCCCGTGAAGGGTTGAACGAAGGTTTTAAATTTAACAATCCCAATGTCAAGAGCGAGTGCGGCTGCGGAGAGTCTTTCCAGGTTTAGCTGCGTGACGTCCTCGGGTCTGCTTCAAAAAAACTATTTTGAGCTCTTCGGTATCGCGCCGAGCTTTGATCTTGAGCCAGAGGTTTTAGAGGCGTACTGGAAGCGCCTGCAGTCGGTCGTCCATCCCGATAAGGTGGCGTCTCAGGGGCTTTCTTCTTCAAGACGCTTGGCTGTTGAGATGTCCACGCGCGTTAATGATGCTTACCAGACATTGTCTTCACCGCTAAAGCGCGCTATGTACCTTATGGAACTCTCGGGCTTCCGGCTTGACCCCGAATTTTCATCCGAGATACCTGTGTCTTTTCTCGAGCAGCAGATGGCCTGGCGAGAAGAGCTTGACGATGCAAAATCGCAGGGCGAAGAAGCTTATGCACAGGCCGTTCAAAGCCTTCGACCGAAACTGGCTCATCAGTTGGGCCAGGTTCAATCCGAACTTTCCGAGCTCTTCGAAGTTTTTCCTGTGCCAGAGGACGTGATTGATCATGCGAAGCAAACGATTCAGTCGTTGATGTTTCTTGATCGCTTCGAGCAGTCCTTATTCGGTTAAGGTTATAGACAATGGCGCTTTTACAAATTTCGGAACCCGGTGAGGCCAGTCTTCCCCATCAAAGGAGACTCGCTGTAGGCATTGACCTCGGCACCACGAACTCTTTGGTTGCTGCGGTTCGCTCAGGTAGCCCTGAGGTTTTGAAAGATGAAGGCGGACGTACCATTTTGCCTTCGGTGGTGGTTTATCAAGAAGACGGTAGCATCTCTGTTGGGACGCCCGAGGTATTTAATTCCTCACAGGCTTCTATTATCTCTTCGGTCAAACGCATCATGGGGCGAAGTCTTTCCGATGTTCGCGCAATAAAACTACCCTTTGAATTACAGGCCGAAGACGCAACGAAGGGTATGCCGCTTATCCCTACACCCATCGGATCTCAGTCACCCGTTGAGGTTTCCGCCGAGATTCTCAAAGCACTGCGCCGAACTGCGGAAAAAGCCTTGGCCGATGAAATTGTTGGCGCTGTCATTACTGTCCCAGCTTATTTCGATGATGCCCAGCGTCAGGCAACCAAAGATGCGGCCCGACTCGCAGGTATTCATGTCTTCCGACTTCTTAACGAGCCCACCGCCGCGGCCCTTGCCTATGGTCTTGAGACAGGTGCCGAGGGGACTTATGTGGTCTTCGATCTCGGCGGCGGAACCTTTGATATCTCCGTTTTAAAGCTGAGCCAGGGAGTCTTTGAAGTCATAGCAACAGGCGGTGATTCGCAGCTTGGCGGGGATGATTTCGATCGACTTCTTGCGCAAGCCTGGTTGTCTTCCCAGGGTCTGTCGCCCGATCGTCTTTCAAATGCCCAGTGGCGTAACCTTTTGAAAATTGCACGGTCCAGTAAAGAGGCCCTCCGTGAGCTTGACTCCGACAGCCAAGAGGTGAATCAGGTTTTTGAGCTTGATGATCAAACCAGACTCACGTTTGCAATCTCGCGTGAGGCCTTTGCTCGGCTAACACTGCCTCTTGTTGAGAAGGCGGTTGCCTCCTGTCGTCAAACGCTGCAGGATGCTCGGCTTAGTCCTGAAGACGTTCAAGGGGTTGTCATGGTGGGTGGGTCAACCCGTCTTTGTAACGTGAGGCAGGCTGTTCGTGATTTATTCGGTGATTGCCTAAAAGACACGCTCGACCCTGATCAAGTGGTTGCATTGGGTGCAGCCTCGCAGGCGTATGTTCTTGCTGGCAACGCTCTTTCAGGTGACAGTTGGTTGCTGCTTGATGTTCTTCCTTTGAGCCTCGGAATTGAGACGATGGGTGGCCTCGCCGAACGTATTCTTCCGCGCAACACCCCCATTCCCGTCGCTCGTGCGCAAGAGTTTACAACCTTCAAAGATGGGCAGACGTCAATGGCTATTCATGTGGTTCAGGGTGAACGGGAGACGGTCGCCGATTGTCGATCGCTCGCCCGATTCGACCTTAAGGGCATTCCACCCATGGTAGCGGGCGCTGCGCGTATTCGTATTACCTTTCAAGTCGATGTCGATGGACTGCTGCAGGTCTCAGCCCTTGAGACCGGTTCAGGTGTCTCGGCCCAAGTGGAGGTTCGTCCTTCTTACGGACTCACTGATGACGAGATTGCAACCATGCTCGAGCAGGCTGTTGCGAATTCTCGCGAAGACATGCAGCAAAGGGCTATTCGAGAGGCACAAATTGATCTTCAGCAACTTATTGAAGCTCTCTCAGCGGCCCTTGATCAGGACGGTGATCTTCTTACGACGCAAGAGCGGCAAGCCTTGAATGATGAAATTTCCCAAGCCCGACGGGTATGCGGTTCAGCCGATCGTCAAGCGCTGCTTGCCGGGGCCGAGCGTCTTGGCGCACTTGCCGATCCTTTTGCTGAACGACGAATGGATCGGGCGGTGAGCCAGGCACTTACTGGACAGTCCATCAAGGATCTTTAGTCGCTTCATGTATTAAGCAAAGTATCGATATGCCACGAATAACTATTCTTCCACACCCGGAAATCTGTCCAGAGGGCGCAAGCCTTCAGGCGGAGCCCGGCGAAAATCTTTGTAGGTTACTGCTTAAGAGCCATATTGAAATTGAGCATGCCTGCGAGCTTTCTCGGGCCTGTACAACCTGTCATGTCATTGTGCGTCAGGGCTTTCATTCACTCGAGTCATCAAGTGAAGATGAGGATGATCTTCTTGATCGCGCCTGGGGGCTCACCCCTCAGTCAAGGCTTTCGTGTCAGGTGGAAATTGCAAAAAACGATCTTGAGGTTGAGTTACCTCGATACACTATTAACCACGCCCGCGAGAACCATTAGCGTTTCAGACGTCCTCACGCTTTAAGGCTGGAAACAAAATTACGTCACGAATGCTTGGGCTGTCGGTAAGTAACATAAGAAGCCTATCGATGCCTATACCGCACCCCCCCGTTGGTGGCATGCCGTACTCCAGCGCACGAATGTAGTCGGCATCGTAAAACATAGCCTCTTCATCGCCCGCCTCTTTGGCCTCAACTTGGCCTTGGAAACGGGCCGCCTGGTCCTCCGCATCGTTCAGCTCGGAAAAGCCGTTAGCAATCTCGCGCCCTGTGATGAAAAGCTCAAAACGCTCGGTAATGTTTGGATTGGAATCAGAGGCGCGTGCAAGTGGCGACACTTCGACAGGGTAGTCCACAATGAAGGTGGGGTTCCATAGCCGAGACTCCGCAACCTCTTCAAACAGTGCAAGCTGAAGCGCTCCAAGTCCCGCACAAGCTAAGGATGGGCTCTTAACATCAACACCATGTTTTTCAAGTTCTTTACGCAGCACCTCTTTGTCATGCAGGTTAATGCTCTTTACCTCTGGGGCTTTTTCTTCAATGGCCTGAACAATTGTTTTACGAGCAAAGGGCTGGCTGAAATCAAGTGACTTGCCTTGGTATTGCAGGCTTGCCGACCCTGTTACGGCAATGGCCACATGACGCAGAAGTTGCTCGGTGAAGCCCATAAGCCACCGATAATCGGTATAGGCGGCATAGAATTCCATCATGGTGAACTCAGGGTTGTGTCGAGGGCTCAGGCCTTCGTTTCGAAAGTTCCGATTGACCTCAAAGACACGCTCGAACCCTCCCACAATTAAGCGTTTTAGGTAGAGTTCGGGTGCAATACGCAGGTACATGTCCTGGCTCAAGGCGTTGTGGTGGGTAATAAAAGGCTTTGCCGCCGCGCCGCCAGGAATAGGATGCAGCATGGGGGTCTCGACCTCTAGAAACCCGTTGTCCGTCATGAAAAGACGTAGGCTTGTCAGGGCAACGGACCGAGCCAAAAATGTCTTTTGTGTTTCTTCGTTAACAATGAGGTCCACGTAGCGCTGTCGATAGCGAGTTTCGGTATCGCTGAGTCCGTGAAACTTATCGGGAAGAGGCCGCAGGCTTTTGGTTAGAAGGCGAATCGAGCGGCAACGCACCGACAGTTCACCCTTCATGGTTTTGAAGAGCTCTCCCTTGGCTTCAACAATATCGCCAAGGTCGTAGCGCTTAACCTCGGCATGCTTTGTTTTGCCAGCAGTCTCGTCATTTAAATAGACCTGAAGCCGACCAGTGCTGTCTGCTAAGGTTAGAAAGCTTGCCTTGCCCTGTACGCGCTTTAACATGACACGTCCGGCAATCACTACTTGAACAGGGCTTGTCTCAAGGTCCTCACGGGTATGCCCCTCGTGTGCCTTCAGAAGTGACGCGGCACGATGGCTTGGCTTCGAATCATTCGGAAATGCTGTTGCCCCTGTAGCCCGAATGGCCGCGAGCTTCTGACGGCGCTCTGCTATTAATTGGCTTTCGTCCAGTGTTTGTGTGGCGCTGTTTGTCTGGTCTTGAGGATCAGGCTGGTTCATGGTGGGTTTTCGCAATAACGAGTGTGAGTAAAGCTTAGTTTAAGAAGTGAGAATGGAATGAGTGATACATGGGTGAAGGGCTTCGAGTTACTTAGAGCCCATGTTTCAGGCTTGCCTCGATAAAAGTATCAAGGTCACCGTCTAATACTTTCTGGGTATTGGAAATTTCTACACCCGTCCGTAGGTCTTTGATTCTGGATTGATCAAGAACGTAACTGCGGATCTGGTGGCCCCAGCCTACATCGGTTTTGCTGTCCTCGAGCTTTTGTTGCTCGGCCATACGTTTACGCATTTCATGCTCAAAGAGCCTTGATTTCAGCATTTTCCAGGCCTCATCGCGGTTACGATGTTGCGACCGGTCGTTCTGACATTGCACCACAATGCCAGTCGGTATGTGGGTCATACGAACAGCAGAATCGGTTTTGTTAATGTGTTGCCCACCTGCGCCAGAGGCCCTGTAGGTGTCAATGCGGACATCGGCTGGGTTGATTCCAATTTCGAACGAGTCGTCGACTTCGGGGTAGACGAAAAGTGAGGCAAAGGAGGTGTGGCGCCCCCCACCGGAGTCGAAGGGCGATTTTCGTACTAAGCGATGCACCCCTGTTTCTGTTCGTAAAAAGCCAAATGCATAGTCACCATTCACCTTGATGGTGGCAGACTTTATACCGGCAACATCGCCTTCCGACTCCTCAAGAAGTTCTGTTTTGAATCCCTTGTTTTCACAGTACCGAAGGTATTGACGCAGCAACATCGATGCCCAGTCGCAGGCCTCGGTTCCTCCCGCACCCGCCTGAATATCAACAAAGCAATTAAGCGGATCTGCGGGGTTTGAGAACATGCGTCGAAATTCAAGAGCAGCGACTCCGGATTCCAGCTGAACTGTGTCGGTAGCAATAGAGCTTAGTGTCTCGGTATCGAGCTCCTCTTGGGCGAGATCAAAGAGCTCAATGCTTGAGGAGAGATCGGATTCGAGGCTTCGAAGCGTTAGAACAACGTCTTCAAGGGACTTACGTTCTTGGTTGAGTTCGAGTGATTTCTTTCGATCACTCCAGACGCTGGGGTCTTCGCTTAGACGGACAACTTCCTCAAGGCGCTCTGACTTCTTATCGAAGTCAAAGAAACCTCCGAAGGTCAATAAGTCGAGCCTTGATATCCTCAAGTTGGGCGGCGAGCGCGTTTCTTTTTTCCGCTTCCATGGGCCTTATTGTAACTGCTCATTTGTAAGGTCCGCGATGATCACCAGCTGCAGCTCGGGCCAGCCTCGAAAGCGATTCACGCCTAGGTGGTAGGCCAGTGTTAGTTGGGGGGCCAACGCGTTCGGAGCATTAAACCAAATGGCCTCAAGTGGCTCGCCGACCCAAGGCTCGCCCGCTTTGTCCACAAGGCCAAGCCTAAGCCTCTGATGGCGTTCTTTTAAAGGGCGTTGCTGTAAGACGCGAAAGCTGTTTCTAAATAGCGGCGCCTCGAAACCTTGCCCCCAGATTTGATTTTCAAGTTCAATGGCGTTTTCGAGATGGAACTGCTCCGCCCGCAGCGCGCCATCCGTCAGCATTAGGTCCTGGCCCAGCAAAGCGCCGGCCTTGCCGTAAAGCTCTGTCATGGCCTGGTCAAGCCTTTGCTTGAAGGTATTCAGTTGGCTTGCTTTAATCGTGAGCCCGGCTGCCATGGCATGACCGCCAAAACGGTCTAACAGGCCTGGCTCCAGGCTATCGACTCGGGCCAGGCAGTCGCGAAGGTGAATACCGGCTATCGATCGTCCCGAACCTTTCAGCAGGGAAGGGTTCTCCCGCGATGGTGCGAACGCAAAGACCGGCAATTTCCAGCGCTCCTTGAGACGGCTTGCGATAAGGCCCACGATACCCTCGTGCCAGTCGGCATGACTGACTACCAGGCCGTTTGATTCGGGTGCCTGGTCAACCATAAGCTCAGCCATCGCCAGGGCCTGTTCCGACTGCTCCTCTTGTATTTGTTTTCGCGCTTGGTTCAGCGCTCGTAATTCTTCAGCCATCACCTTCGCCCGACGCTCTTCTGTTTCAACCAGGCAGGCAATACCCAGTGACATATCCGTCAGCCTTCCGGCTGCGTTTAACATGGGTGCAATGGCAAAACCAAAATCGCTGGCTATTGCTTGGTTCGCATCGCGACCCGCTGCTTGAAACATGGCAAGGAGCCCTTGGGGCGCGAGACCCTGACGTAGTTTGAATAGGCCTTGATGCACGAGTCGTCGGTTGTCTGCACAAAGCCTTACGAGGTCGGCGACCGTACCCATTGCAACAAGAGGTAGAAGGTCATCGATAGGGGCGGGTGGTGTCGAGGGCCTTGTCTTGGTAAGAAGGGTTCGGACAGCGATTAGCAAGTAGAAGGCCAGGCCGACGCCAGCAATGGTCTTGAAAGGGAAGCTGCAATCGTCACGATGAGGGTCAACGACCAGACAGTCGGGGCGTTGCGCTCCAGGAAGATGATGGTCAGTCACAATGACATCAAGCGCGACCGATTTCGCAAAGTCCACTGCTTGAACGGCGTTAATTCCGTTATCCACCGTAATGAGTAGTCGTGGCCGCCTCGTATCTGATTCACAGGTGTGGGTAAGTAACTCTTTAATCAGCGCCTGGGATAGCCCATAGCCCAGCCGAAACCGATCGGGGACCACAAAGTCGCAGACGGCTCCCATTCGTCGAAGACCAAGCATTAGGGTTGCTGTTGCGGTGGCTCCGTCAGCGTCGTAGTCACCAACAATCACAATGTGCTCGCCGTGATGAATGGCGTGAACAACCCGTTGGCTTGCCTCCTCCATGTCCTTTAAGGCTCGCGCAGGTGGAAGTCGGCTTAGTTGAAGGATCTGGTCTTCCGCTGAATCAAGGTTACGGCGCGACAAGCAGTTCGCTAAGAGCTCCGAGCATCCGCGCTTAAGAAGGCTTTTCAATAAAGCCTGGTTCTGAGGCCTTTCTTTGTGTCTCATAAGGTCAGCGCTTTGTCGCCGTGCATCCAACTTGCAAGCGCTAACAATTGAGTTAGAGCGTTGTCCTTGGTTTTTCTGCCCCGTGTTGGCAGCTTGTATCGAGCAAGCCCACGAAGACCTTTTCCGAAGTGCTTCAATACACTTGAAAAATGCTTGTTCCGAATCTGGCAGTCGTGAGGCTGTATGTAAAGCTTGTAGGTCCACTCATCCTGCAAAAGAACAGCCCAAGGCTTGTTCGCTTGATCATGTCCTTGTTTGTTCTTGATGGTTTGAATGTGCGTCACTAGGCTATGCCATTCCGATAGCCAGTCTTCAACTGTTTGCACTTGCTTGAAGTTTCGCCATTCAATGGTCATTGCTTGCCCTTGCTTGACGAGCCATCGGTGCAGGCCTCGAATAGCCAGCGGCGCCTCAGACATGGCCATATCCTTCAAAACGCTTAATGAGTTCGTCGATAACCTCTTGGACTGAACCGTTTCGTAAGGCTCCTTTATTTGTGCCTTATTGGGTGTCTGTCCTAAACCCCAGGGCCAGAGGCTTTGCGTAGGACTCGAGTCAGGGTTCATGGCAAGTGCCATCTCAAGCTCGGTTACAAATTGTCGCCATCGACTGGCGTGGCCGCCTTGTGGAAGAAAATCGTCGGCGCTCAGCCCTTCAAGGCTCTCGGGCCACGCGGACTGAAGATCAAAGGCTTTTTTAAACCGAAGGTAGCCCCGGCCTGATGTACCCATAACAAAACTGGCCTCAAGCTGTTCGAGTCCAGCCTTTACAAGGTCGACGAGCTGGGGACTGAAGGGGGGATTAGACAGACTTCGTTGCAGCTGAACCTGCTGGGTAGAAACCTGCCATTGACAGGGCTCAAGCGCCATCCAGAAGTCGTCTGTTTCGGCAGTAATGCCATCTTCTAAGGCTTGCCAATAGGCCCATGGCGCGGACGAGGGAGATGCAAGCAGGCCCAACTGCTTAAAGGCAGCCTCAAATAGCAGGGCATAAGAGGGTTGCGGTCGCTCGGGCGGCTGTTCGGGGCAACCGTCACCCGACGCTCTCGAACTTAGATCTGAGAGCAAGGTCAGCAAGCCTGGCTCCCAGAGGTCAATGGCCCTACTCAAGAGTGCCCCACTGTGGTCCGTGCGTGCGATCTGCTCGCGTTCCGTGGGGCTTATTAGAGCGGCATCGACCACAAGAAGATGCCCACCCTGCTGAATCAGTTGAGCGAGTTCCTTGGCATGGGCGTCGACATGGGAGCTGAGGTTCATGGGCTTCAGTATGGCAAACTGCAGCCCATGCCGTATGAACTACTTTTAGGACTTCGATACATACGATCGGGGCGTAGCTCCCGATTCGTTAGCTTCATTTCTGCGCTTGCCACGGTGGGAATTGCACTTGGCGTGGCCGCTCTGATTATTGTGCTCTCCGTCATGAACGGCTTTCAGAAAGAAGTTCGCGACCGAATGCTTGGCGTGCTCTCTCACCTTGAGGTCATTAGTCTTCCAGAGCGCAATATTGACTGGCCCTCCGTAAGTAAGACGCTTTCGAATCATTCTAAAGTACTGGCCACGGCGCCCTTTGTTGTCGGTCAGGCCATGCTCTCGGCCGGTGATCAGATTCGCGGTGTGATGGTTAGAGGAGTCAACCCTGCTCTTGAGCCAGCCGTAAGTCCGGCTCTAAATCAGCTCGTTGCGGGCAAACTCGATGCGCTTGAGTCGGGAGCCTTTGGTCTTGTCATGGGTCGAGATCTTGCTTTGGCTCTTAACCTGTCTCTGGGTGACTCCGTCATGGTTGTCACTGCCGACCCAGCCTCGGGTCCAGCAGGGGTACTACCGCGTATGAAAGCTTTTAAGCTGGTGGCCCTGTTTAGTTCGGGTCATTTCGAGTACGACTCTTCGCTTATATTTATTCACCAGGCTGATGCCAGTCGCTTCTTTCGCAATCAGTTGACAGAAGGTCTACGTGCTCGGCTTTCAAATATGCATGAGGCACCTTTTGTGCGTATCGAGCTGGAGCCTAAGGTACCGGCTGGATCCATTCTTCGCGACTGGACATTGGAGAACCGAAACTGGTTTTCAGCCGTTCAAATTGAGAAGCGCATGATGTTCATTATTCTGATGCTTATTATTGCCGTAGCCGCTTTTAATCTGGTGTCCATGTTGGTGATGACCGTTATGGACAAGCGCTCCGACATTGCCATTTTAAGAACGGTGGGTGCAAGCCGGGGTTCTGTCATGTCCATCTTCGTTATTCAAGGCGCCTTTTTGGGCTTGCTTGGCGTGGGCTTTGGCCTTTTGCTTGGTGTCTTGGGTGCTGCCTACATCGATACCATTGTTGCTACTTTCGAGCAGGCCTTCGGGTTTCAGCTGCTGCCCAAGGGCATCTATCTCATTGAGCGGCTGCCTTCCGACCTGCAATGGCAAGATGTTCTTGCCATTGGCCCCATGGCACTGGTTCTTTCTTTTTTGGCAACGCTTTATCCCAGCTGGCGGGCCTCGGTTATTGATCCCGCCGAGGCACTGCGTTATGACTGATACGGCTGGTTCACCCGTAAGCCCGGTGTTACGTGCCGAGGGCTTAACCCGCCGGTACATTGATGGCCCGCGCGAGATTATTCCTTTTCAGAACCTTAATTTAGAGCTCGAGGCTGGACAAAGCCTTGCAGTTACTGGCCCCTCTGGGGTTGGCAAAAGTACCTTGCTGCATCTGCTCGGTGGGCTCGACAAGCCAAGCGCGGGTCAGGTCCTCCTCAATCATCAATCCATCTACGAGCTTAGCGACGCGCAACGAACACTTTTAAGAAATCAAAAGCTTGGCTTTGTTTATCAGTTTCACCATCTTCTCGAAGAATGTTCGGCACAAGAGAACGTGGCGATGCCCCTTCTTATCCGTCGTGTATCAAAAAGTCTCGCCATGAGTCAGGCTGCTGCCTGGCTTGAGCAAGTTGGTCTTGCCAGTCGACTCGATCATCCGCCCTCTCGGCTTTCTGGAGGGGAGCGTCAGCGAGTCGCTATTGCGCGTGCGCTCGTGAATTCACCCTCGCTTGTGCTGGCCGATGAGCCCACGGGTAATCTTGACCGTGAGACTGCAGATCGTGTCTTCCAATTACTTGTCGATCGTTGTCGTGAGGCCAAGGCGGGTCTAGTGATCGTGACCCACGACCTTCACTTTGCGAATCGTTGCGACCAGAGGCTTACGATGACCAGTGATCGCTCAGAAGGCTCCACGCAGGTCCCATTCCAATAAATTGACCCCTTGGTTGCAAGCCGTGTTTGTCGACACCCACTGCCATCTTGATTTTCTTCCAGATCCTGAGGGTCAGGCTCGCAGAGCTTATCAACAGGGGGTGGGTGCAATTGTGGTTCCAGCGGTCGACCCAAGTAATTTTGAGTCGGTGCGGCAGCTTGCTCATTCGGTTCCAGGCGTCGGCTACTGCCTAGGTCTTCATCCTTGTTCGGTCAATGGTCTAGAAAACCAGGCCCTAGTGCTGCTCAAGAATCAGCTCGAGGCCCATCATGACGATCCACGTCTTCTTGCAGTAGGAGAGATTGGCCTTGACTTCTTCCAACAAGGGCTAAGCCAAGACCGTATGAACTATTTTTTCATTGAGCAACTCCGACTCGCTCGTGATTACGAGCTTCCCGTGGTCTTGCATGTTCGCAAGGCTCAAGACCAAGTTTTAGCTGGCCTGCGTCGATTTGGAATTTGTCAAGGCATCGCGCACGCCTTCAATGGAAGTGGGCAACAGGCTCGGGCCTACGTGAAGCAAGGCATGATCTTGGGCTTTGGTGGAGCCATGACCTATACCCGGGCTCTGCGACTGCGACATCTTGCCGCTTGGCTTTCGCAAGACGACTGGGTGCTTGAGACGGACAGTCCAGACATTCCGCCGGAGTGGTTACCGAAGGGTGAGCCTAATCAGCCTAAGGAAATTTTAGGCATTGCCCGCTGCATGGCCGATCTTAGAGCCTGTTCGCTCGAAGAGGTTGAAAGACTCTCGGGCGCGAACGCCTCACGCGCCTTACCTCGTCTAAGCCTGTTCTCGTAGTTCCCAGTCGTGCGAGTGAGTGTCTACAGCCTTACGCTGTCGGTGCTGTTGGGCGTTGTGGGCTACTTGTATGGGGCGCCTTACAACCAAGAACATTAGCCTCTAGCGCAACGATCTTCTCGGTGCCCTTCATTTAACCTGGTCGGCAGCTGGCGAGCCTTTGTTTACCCGCGCGCGTAAAGGGCGCAGGCGGTTATGGCATCGCCCAAGGCCCCTAGGTGCCTTGATGGAACAGGAGCAACAAATGATGCAGCACTATTGCGCTGCCCAACCTCCGTCCATATTCCATGACGCACCCCGCACCTGGCTGGCCTGGGGCGAACAAAGATAGACTGCGAGACTGGCGAGTTGTTCGGGCTGAACGAACTCACCTGAGGGTTGTTTTTCAATCAATAGCGCGTATTTTGCTTCATCGAGGCTCAGCCCCTCATTGGCCATGCGCGCATCTACCTGCTGTTGAACCAATGGGGTTAGCACCCAGCCCGGACAGATGGCGTTGCAGGTAACTGGTGTTGAGGCCGTCTCAAGTGCAACTGTTTTTGTAAGCCCAACAAGTCCATGCTTCGCGGCGACATAGGCGCTTTTGTTTGCAGACGCCACGAGACCATGCACCGATGCAATGTTGACAATGCGGCCGAAGCCTCGGGCCTTCATACCCGGAAGCGCGCCGCGAATGGTGTGAAAGGCAGAGCTTAGGTTAATGGCAATAATGGCATCCCACTTTTTCGGGTCAAAGCCATCAACGGGACTGACATGCTGAATGCCAGCATTGTTAATAAGGATATCGACGCCCCCGTGCCGCGATTCAATGTCGGCCATCATGGCCATAATTTCGTCGGGCTTTGACATGTCCGCGGCGAAGTAATCGACAGAGACCGACTTCGCTTTGATATCTTTCTGGATGGCTTTAATGCTTGCTGCATCTCCAAAGCCGTTTAAGTAAATGTTGGCGCCTTCATCGGCGAGGGCTCGTGCCATACCCAGTCCAATTCCACTTGTTGAGCCTGTGACCAAGGCTTTTTTCCCCGCAAGCATTTTCATACCAGTATCCTTTTAAGAGTCAGATTGAAAGAATAGCCAAAAATGACCGTCGCAACGAAACAGCACGCCATTGCATGTCAAAGCCCTTCAGGTACTCACACCATGATGGTGCGTGAATGGAGCGCAGGCCACTCTGGTCCGGTAGTGGTCTGTGTGCATGGCCTTACTCGAAACTCGCAAGATTTTTATGCCCTTGCCCAGGTCTTAGTTGAAGACGGTATGCGAGTTTTAGCCCCTGATATTGTCGGACGGGGTAATTCGCAATGGCTTGTCGACCCTCAGCACTACCGTATCGAGCAGTATTGCCAGGATATTTTGGCTATGTTTCGTCAGCTTCGGCTTGGTCGAGTGTATTGGGTAGGAACCTCTATGGGTGGGCTGATTGCTATGACGATCTTTGGAGTGTTCCTCAAACAGCTGGCTCAGCAGGGGGGGGCGATTGAGAGGCTGGTGCTTAACGATGTGGGCGCCGAGATTCCTCATTCAGCCCTTGCACGCATTGCGGACTACGTTGGCGATGGCATGGAGTCGTCGTCTTTCGAAGAGGCATGCGCTGCCATGCGCGCCCGAATGGTAAGTTTTGGCAGCCACACCGAGGACCAATGGCCACTGCTTACCGGGCCTGCCGTTCGCCAGCGTGCAGATGGTAAGTGGACAGTGAACTACGACCTCAACATTGCCGAGCCTTTCAAGGCGCTTTTTTCCGTAATGTCGTCGGATAGTGAGAATACTCAGGCATCTGCCCCCATGGCTTTATGGCCACTGTACGAGGCAATTTCTTGCCCCACGTTGTTACTGCGTGGCGAACACAGCGATCTTCTACCAGCCGAGGTGGCGGTCGGAATGACCCAGCTCGGCCCAAAGGCAGAGCTTATTCAGATACCCGGGGTAGGGCATGCCCCGAGCCTGGTTACACCGGATCAGATTGATCTTGTTCGTCGATTTTTGGCTTAAGCAACAGCTCCCGCCTTAGCAATTTCCTCAATCCGTACACGCCATTCGGCAGGGCCTGTTTCGTGCACGGACACGCCTTGGGAGTCAACGCCAACGGTAACGGGCATGTCTTCAACTTCAAACTCGTAAACGGCCTCCATGCCTAGGTCTTCGAAGGCAAGAACTTTTGCCGAGCGAATGGCCTTGCTAACGAGGTAGGCGGCTCCGCCAACGGCCATAAGGTAGGCCGAGGAATGCTTCTTAATAGCCTCAATGGCAACCGGTCCACGCTCGGCCTTACCCACCATAGCAATAAGACCCGTTTGAGCAAGCATCGTCTCAGTAAATTTGTCCATGCGGGTAGCGGTGGTAGGTCCCGCGGGCCCTACAGCCTCGCCGGCAATAGGATCCACCGGCCCGACGTAGTAAATAACCCGGTTGGTGAGATCAACCGGAAGCGTTTCACCCTTTGCGAGCATGTCGCAGATGCGTTTATGTGCCGCATCCCGTCCGGTAAGAAGCTTGCCCGAAAGCAAAAGGCGCTGACCAGGTTTCCAACTCCGAACCTGCTGAGGGGTTAGGCTGTAGAGGTCCACTCGGGTCGAAAGCTTGGTATCGGGCGCCCAGTTCACCGTTGGCCAGTCGGAGAGTTTTGGGGGCGTAAGCACGGCAGGGCCCGAGCCGTTGAGTGTGAAGTGGATATGCCGTGTTGCTGCGCAGTTGGGAATCATGGCCACAGGAAGATTGGCGGCATGGGTGGGGTAGTCCATGATCTTGACATCAAGCACCGTGGTGAGTCCGCCAAGGCCCTGAGCACCAATACCTAGTTTGTTCACCGCCTCGTAAATGGCCACGCGCAACTTCTCGATGTCGGTTTGCGGACCGCGGGCTAACAGATCGGCCATATCCACGGGCTCCATGAGCGACTCTTTGGCAAGTAGGGCGGCTTTCTCCGGGGTGCCGCCAATGCCAATGCCCAGTATTCCAGGAGGGCACCAGCCTGCGCCCATGGTGGGCACTGTTTTAACGACCCAGTCCAAGATGCTGTCACTGGGGTTGAGCATACCGAGCTTCGCTTTGGCCTCGCTGCCGCCGCCTTTGGCCGCGCAGATCACCTCAATCTCGCCGCCTTCGACAATTTCATAGTGAATCACTGCAGGGGTATTGTCTTTTGTATTTTTCCGAAGGCTTGCAGGTTGCGCCAGAACCGAGGCGCGAAGTGGGTTCTCGGCATCGTTGTAGGCTCGGCGCACACCCTCGTTCACCATGTCGGTCACGCTCATGGTGGCTCCTTTCCACTGCACATGCATGCCCACTTTAAGAAAAACAGTTGCGATTCCAGTGTCTTGGCAGAGTGGGCGATGGCCCTCTGCGCTCATGCGACTGTTGGTCAGAATTTGGGCCAAAGCATCTTTGGCAGCGGGATTTTGCTCTTTTTCGTGAGCCTGACCAAGGGCCTCCACGAAGTCACTAGGATGGTAATAACTAATAAACTGAAAGCTGTCGGCGATGCTTTGAATGAAATCGTTCTGTGCAATGGGCTTCATGGTGTGACGTACTCCTCGAAATGGCGTAAATTTATTGGTCTACGTTATCAAAACTATTATTTATTAAGACTTAGGAGGAGTTCTAGATGTCATCAAGCCAAATTGAGTCCGTCCTGCACGAGGACCGAATTTTTAATCCCCCTGCTGAATTTGCGTCCAAAGCACGCATTCCAAGTATGCAGGCCTATAGCGATCTCTGCGCCGAGGCCGATAAGGACTATGCCGGCTATTGGGCCAAGTTCGCCGAGTCGGAACTGCTTTGGCACAAGCGTTTCACCCGAGCACTTGATGAGTCACAGGCCCCTTTCTATAAATGGTTTGACGATGGTCTGTTGAACGCCTCGTACAACTGCCTTGACCGCAACTTACAGAACGGAAACGCCAATAAAACGGCTGTGATCTTTGAGGCCGACGATGGCAAGGTTACGCGTGTCAGTTATCAGGAGCTTCATGATCAGGTCTGCCAACTGGCAAACGGTATTAAATCGCTTGGGTACAAGAAGGGTGAACGGGCACTTATTTATATGCCCATGTCGGTGGAAGGCATTGCGGCCATGCAGGCCTGCGCCCGCCTTGGCCTCATTCACTCTGTTGTTTTTGGTGGATTCTCGGCAAAAAGCCTGCAAGAGCGGGTCGTTGATGCGGGCGCCACTCTGGTTATTACCGCCGATGAGCAGTGCCGTGGCGGTAAATCTATTCCCTTGAAGCCGGCGGTTGATGAGGCCTTTGGCATGGGTGGCTGCGAGGGTGTTAGGCATGTGATTGTCTATCAGCGTACGGGGGGCTCGGTACCCATGACTGCTGGGCGTGATATCACCATGGCCGATCTGGTGAAGGGCCAGGCCTCGACCTGCGAGCCCGAGTGGGTTGAATCCGAGCATCCCCTTTTCATTCTTTACACATCGGGCTCGACTGGAAAGCCGAAGGGTGTCCAGCATTCCACGGCGGGCTACCTGCTGCATGCCATTCTGACCATGCGGTTCACCTTTGATATTCGCCCTGAAGATATTTTTTGGTGCACCGCAGATATTGGGTGGGTGACCGGCCACACTTACATTGCCTATGGCCCCCTTGCCACCGGCGCAACCCAAGTGGTCTTCGAAGGTGTTCCCACCTACCCGGATGCTGGGCGATTCTGGAAGATGATTCAAGACCATAAGGTCAGTGTTTTTTATACGGCTCCGACGGCAATTCGATCTCTCATTAAGGCCGGTGAGGCGACTCCAGACTGCCACCCAACCAAGTACAAGCTAGATTCGCTAAGGCTCCTGGGCTCTGTGGGTGAGCCCATTAACCCAGAGGCATGGATGTGGTACCACAACAATGTGGGTGGCGGTCGCTGTCCTATTGTGGACACGTTCTGGCAAACCGAAACCGGGGGCCATGTCATTACGCCTATGCCCGGGGCAACTCCACTGGTTCCCGGTTCCTGCACCCTGCCATTCCCAGGCGTTCAGGCCGGCATCGTTGATGAAACGGGCAACGACCTTCCTAATGGTCAGGGCGGCATTCTTGTTATTAAAAAGCCTTGGCCATCCATGATTCGCACCATCTGGGGCGACCCCGATCGCTTCAAAAAGGCCTATTACCCGGAGGAGCTTGGTGGTCGCCTCTACCTGGCTGGTGATGGCTCGATTCGCGACAAAGAGACGGGCTACTTCACCATCATGGGCCGAATTGATGACGTCTTGAATGTGTCGGGTCACCGCATGGGAACCATGGAGATTGAGTCGGCTTTGGTCGCGAATTCACTCGTGGCGGAAGCCGCTGTGGTGGGGCGTCCCGACGATACTACGGGGGAGGCCATTGTGGCCTTCGTTGTACTCAAGCAGTCGCGGCCCTCGGGCGATGCTGCAAAGGCACTAGCAGCCGACTTACGTAACTGGGTGGGTAAGGAAATTGGTCCCATCGCCAAGCCGAAGGAAATTCGCTTTGGTGACAACCTGCCCAAGACCCGGTCGGGGAAAATCATGCGTCGGCTTTTGCGCACATTGGCCAAAGGTGAAGAAATTACGCAGGACGTCTCAACGCTTGAAAACCCAGCCATCCTCGAGCAGCTTAAGCAGTCGATTTAATTATTCAGGCGCAAAGGTTTTACCTTTGTCTTGGCAAAACTATAGCGGGGCGAATGGCTTGGGCCCTTCGGGGTCAGATTGGCGAGCGTCACGGGTCTGGGTTACACTGTTAGTTTTCCCTCCTTCCGCATTAAGTCAGTTCCTCGTGAAGCCTTTGCGTAGGCGAGGGTGCAGATAGACCGCGGAGAGATGGATGAGTGGTTTAAGTCGCACGCCTGGAAAGCGTGTATAGGTTAATAGCCTATCGGGGGTTCGAATCCCCCTCTCTCCGCCATTCGTAAGTTAAGACATGAATACTGAGCAGGCTAAACGTGTGCTCGAAGCAGCCCTGCTGACGAGCCACGATCCCCTACCCATTGCGTCTTTGTCGCGTCTCTTTGAAGAAGAGATTGACGAGGAAACCTTAAGGCTGTTGCTTGACGATCTTCGTCGCGACTGGTCTGATCGTTCATTGGAGCTTGTTCCGCTTGCTTCCGGCTGGCGGTTTCAGACCCGCCCAGAGATGACGGTTTACTTCGATCGCCTTCGGAATGAGAAGCCACCGAAGTATTCGCGAGCCGCCCTTGAAACGCTGACAATCATTGCGTATCGACAACCGGTTACTCGCAGTGATATTGAAGATATACGTGGTGTCGTGGTGTCCTCCACGGTGCTTAAGGCACTTGAAGATCGTGGCTGGGTCGAGGTCATTGGTCAGCGTGATGCGCCGGGGAGACCATCGCTTTATGGAACAACGCGTCAGTTCCTCGACGACCTTGGTCTGCGGTCCCTTGAAGAATTACCCGCGCTTGAAGAAGGTTGGTCGGAAGCTGCAAGCCAAATGCTTCTGCAGGCATCGCAAGAGCCAAGCTAGCCCCAGTTAGTCCTTAGGACGCTTTTAGGAAAAAAGCTTTATGTCGAACAACGAATTGCATGACTCTGGGTTTGAGCCCGACGAATTGTCCGCGGCCCAAGCCCACGAGGCCCAGTCGTCTGAACCGCAGGACGCGACAAATCAACTCGCTAATGACGGCCAGCCCGAGCAGGTTGAGAGTCTTTTGGCTGACGACCCGGCTGCCGATGCTGAGCTTCCTATTTTTGTGAAGGAGTTGCCCGAGGCCGCCAAGACAGCGTTTCTTGCGAAGCCATCCAATCTTGAGTATGAGCCTCCGAAACTTCACAAGGTGCTCGCGGACGCAGGCATCGGCTCGCGAAGAGAAATGGAAGAGCTGATTTTGGCCGGAAGGGTCTCGGTGAATGGAACCCCCGCTCATATTGGCCAGCGAATCTCGCACCGTGACCAGGTCAAAGTCAATGGCAAGCCCATTCGTATTCGGGTCACGCCGCCACCGGTGCGGGTTTTGGCCTATCACAAGCCCGCTGGCGAAATAGTAACCCGCCACGACCCGCAGCAGCGGGTTACGGTATTCAAGCGACTCCCCCCGGCAAAGGTGGGGCGCTGGATCACGGTTGGGCGGCTTGATGTGCCGACCGAGGGGCTTCTTTTGTTTACCACCTCCGGAGAACTCGCTAACCGCCTTATGCACCCGAGGTCAGAGATCGAGCGTGAGTACGCCGTTCGGGTTCTTGGCGAATTACTGCCTGAGGCCGAGCAGAAGCTTCTTGGGGGCGTTGACCTTGGCGATGGGCCCAACGCTCGTTTTGACAAGCTTGAACCTGCGGGTGGGGAAGGGGCGAACCGTTGGTACCGCGTTGTCATTCGAGAGGGTCGAAACCGTGAGGTGCGTCGAATGTTCGAAGCGGTTGGGCTCACCGTGAGCCGACTCTTGCGAGTTCGTTACGGCAGTATTTCTTTGCCGCCCACGCTGCGTCGTGGCCAGTCTGCTGAGCTTACCGACGAACTTGTAAAGGCGCTAATGGCGTCGGTGGGCTTAAAAGCACCAGGCGGAGCAGGTGGCAATGGTAGGCGAGCGGGACGTGGCCGACCAGGACCTGTAGGTGCTGGTCCTCGAGGAAGCAAGCCTCCACGTCCCGAGCCCAGCGGCGTTCAAGACCGCCGTTTCCAGCCTGGCGACCATCCCCTTGAATTTGACGATCCGGCTCAACATCACCCGGACGACGATTGGCAGCCCTCTGGCCCCAACGCCCATTTGTCCCAGCTCGCAGGCCCTGTGAAGCAAAAACAGGGGTCAAAGCGGCCGAATCCTTTGCAGACCACCTGGGGCTCGATAAAGCCCACTACAACCCTTTCGGCACCTCAACGAAATGGCCCGCCGAATGGAGCAGGTCGGGGCGGCCCCAAGAAGAATCGTTCGCGCTCGGGAGCGAGGCGTAAAGGTCCACCAGCTTAGTAATTCAAACCTCAAGGCCTGTTTCTTGGCCTGCTTCTATTGCCAAGGAGGCCGAGATTCAGTAAGATTATAGAGTTTTGAGAAGAAATGGGCTCCACAGAGCCCATTTTTTTTTGAGTTCTAGCCTTGCTGAAGCAAGGGTTTTCAAAAGGTTTCTATGAATCAGTCTTCTACTGCCGCGTCGTCTGACCTCCAGGCCATTGAGGCCCTGGCGGCCGACCTTGGCTACGAAGTCATTGATATTGAACACTCTTCTGATGGCTTGCTGCGTGTTTACATTGACATGCCGGATGCCGATCGGCTCATTAGTGTTCAAGATTGTGAACGGATGTCGAACCACTTGGTTTACGGTCTGCCTGTCATGGGTATCGATTTTCAGCGCCTTGAAGTGTCTTCGCCAGGCATGGATCGTCGACTCACCAAGCCAAAGCACTTTCGCCAATTTCTAGGCTGCGAGGTGAAGTTAAAACTTCGGCAGCCATTGTCGGGCCGCAAGAACTTTCAGGGGCAGCTTTCTTCTGCCGAGCCTTCCGGCCAGCAGCCCATTGGCGCTGGTCAGGCGTTCCAGCAAGACGAGCGGTTTTTTTTAATTTTTCAGGCGGACGACGGCAGCGAGCAACAGCTTGACTTTCTTGTTTCCGATATTGACCAGGCACGTCTAGTACCGCAATTACCTTTTAAGGAGAGAAGGCCATGAGCCGAGAGATTCTCATGTTGGCCGACGCGCTTGCACGCGAAAAGAACGTTGACCGCGAAATTGTTTTTCAGGCACTTGAGTCTGCGCTTGCCTCTGCCACGAAGAAACAATTCACTGACGAGGTCGATATTCGTGTTGCCATTGACCGCGAGTCCGGTGACTACGAAGCCTTTCGAAGATGGCTGGTGGTGCCCGACGGCGAGCTTGAAGATCACGACATTCAAACCATCCTCACCGAGGCGCGAAAGGATATCGCTGATATCGAGGTTGGTGATTACATTGAAGTTGACATGGAGGCAGTTCCCTTTGGTCGTATTGGCGCGCAGGCTGCGAAGCAGGTTATTTTGCAGAAGATTCGTGAGGCCGAGCGCGACCAAATTCTTAAAGACTTCCTCGAGCGCGGTGAGGTTGTCATTAATGGAACTATTAAGCGGCTCGAGCGAGGTGACGCTGTTGTTGAAGCTGGAAAAATTGAGGCACGCCTTCCCCGTGACCAAATGATTCCTAAAGAGAATTTACGCCCCGGCGATCGGGTGCGTGCCTTCATGTTAAGAATCGACCGGACTGTTCGAGGCCCGCAGATCATCCTTTCGCGCACTGCCCCCGAGTTCATCATGAAGCTTTTTGAGCTCGAGGTTCCTGAGATTGAACAGGGCCTTATGCAAATTAAATCTGCCGCCCGAGACCCTGGTATTCGAGCAAAAATAGGCGTATTCACTAGCGATCGTCGAATCGACCCCATTGGTACCTGTGTAGGTGTGCGTGGTAGTCGCGTTCAGGCTGTTACCCATGAGCTTGCAGGTGAACGAGTCGATATTGTTCTTTGGTCGGAAGATCCCGCTCAGTTCGTCATTGGTGCATTAGCTCCAGCCAACGTGAGTTCAATCGTTGTCGATGAAGAGCGACATGCGATGGATGTTGTGGTTGATGAAGCGGAGCTTGCGGTGGCCATTGGTCGAGGAGGACAAAATGTTCGCCTTGCTTCGGATTTAACTGGCTGGCAAATTAACATCATGACCTCCGATGAGTCGGCTGAGCGAACAGAGAAGGAGCGTCAGACACTTCTCGCCTCCTTCATGGAAAAGCTTGATGTTGACCAAGAGGTTGCTGAAGTCCTTGTCGAGGAAGGTTTCTCTAGCCTTGAAGAGGTGGCTTATGTGCCTATTGCCGAGATGCTTGAAATTGAAGTCTTCGATGAGGACACCGTCAACGAACTTAGAACGCGTGCACGTAACGCACTCCTTACCGAGGAGATTGCCAAGGAAGAAAAACTTGGCACTACGTCAACCGATCTTTTGGATCTTGAAGGGATGACGCACGATCTCGCAAGTCGCCTCGCCGATGCGAAGGTCTTGAGTCGTGACGACCTTGCAGAGCTTGCCACCGACGAGCTCTCCGAAATTTCTGGTTTGCCCGAGGAAGCATCCGCTGCACTCATTATGAAGGCACGTGAACACTGGTTTAATGAGCCAGCTGACTCAGCTGCTGAAGGAGGTACCCCCGCCCATGGCCACTAGTCGTGTTGAAGCATTTGCCGCCGAACTAAAGCTCGATGTTGATGTGCTACTTGAGCAGTTGAAGACAGCCGGCGTTGATAAATCATCGGGCACCGACCTCATTTCCGAGTCTGATAAAGAGAAGTTGCTCGAGGCCCTTCGTAAAGCGCACGGAGGAGGCGCCGAGGCGCCTCGACGCAAGATCACGATCACCAAGCGTCAGACCTCTGAAATTCGTCAGGCCGACCCCTCGGGTAAGTCGCGAACCATTCAGGTTGAGGTGCGCAAGAAACGTGTTTTCGTCAAGCGAGATGAGCAAGAGTCTGCCGAAAAGCCCGCAACCGACGCCACGCCCGTTCTTACCGAGCAGGAGATTCGAGAACGTGAGGCCGAGGCTCTGCGCCAACGGGCCTTGATAGAGAGGCAAGAAGAAGAGCGTCTCGCCAAGGCGAAAGAAGAGGCGGATAAAGCCCAGAAGCTTGCTGCCGAGCAAGAAAAGGTCAGTGGACCGGCGTCCGAAAAGGCAAGCGCGCAGGCCGAAGCCGTCGAGTCTCCGGCATCCACTGACGACGAGTTGTCTGACCCCGCAACCACAAAGAAATCAAAGGTTCGTAAGGTGTCAGCAAGTAAAGTCGCCGACCAGCAGGCCACGGAGGCTCGTAGGGCGGTTGAGGACGAAGTGGCTGCCATTAATAAATTAATGGAGGCTGCTCGAACGGGCAAGCTTGCGGCTACGGTCAAGGCTGAATCGGAAAAACCCGCTGCCAAGGACGCGAAAGACAAAAAGTCCACCGAAAACAAAACCATGACGCTTTCCAAGGCTGCCAAGAAGCCTGGAGAGGAGTCGTCTGACAAGCCCAAAGACAAGAAGTCCGAGAAGTCTCTGAAGTCTGCCCAGCTTGCCTCTACATGGCAGGAAGATGCTCAAAAGCGTCGCGCCCTTAAGACTCGTGGAGATGTGTCTGGAGGAACATCGAACTGGCGTGTAGGGCCACGGTCCAAGCAGAAAGGATCCGCTGACAGACAGAAGTCATCGACATTCGTTGCCCCAACCGAGCCCATTGTCCGTGAGGTCCATATTCCTGAGACCATTGCCGTTGCTGACCTCGCTCACAAGATGTCGGTAAAAGGTGCAGAGGTTGTGAAGACCCTAATGACCATGGGTCAGATGGTGACGATTAACCAGGTGCTTGATCAAGAAACAGCCATGATTGTCGTGGAAGAGATGGGGCATAAGGCCTTTTCTGCCAAGCTTGATGACCCTGAGGCACTTCTTGTGGAGGACAGTCCGGATGATCAGGCCGATGAACTTCTTCCACGTCCACCGGTTGTCACCATCATGGGTCACGTCGATCACGGTAAGACGTCTCTGCTTGACAGCATTCGACGTGCAAAGGTTGCAGATGGCGAGGCCGGTGGTATTACGCAGCATATTGGTGCCTATCACGTCGAGACACCCCGTGGCGTCATTACCTTCCTCGATACTCCGGGTCACGAGGCGTTT
Organism: Bordetella sp.; assembly: GCA_038111655.1. Lineage (GTDB taxonomy): Bacteria > Pseudomonadota > Gammaproteobacteria > Burkholderiales > Burkholderiaceae_A > Hahnella. The sequence goes on along the minus strand of JAYNLI010000009.1, from coordinate 19,028 downwards.
ACAGCCATGCGGGCTCGCGGGGCAAACGCCACCGATATTGTTATTCTGGTTGTTGCCGCCGATGATGGCGTGATGCCACAGACCAAAGAGGCAATTGCCCACGCCAAGGCCGCGGGTGTTCCCATTGTGGTTGCCATGAATAAGATCGATAAGCCAGAGGCCAACCCTGATCGCCTGAAGGGCGAGCTTGTTGCCGAGGAAGTTGTACCCGAGGAATTTGGCGGTGAGTCGCCCTTTGTTGCTGTTTCAGCGAAAACAGGACAGGGCATTGATGAACTTCTTGAAAACGTTTTACTTCAGGCCGAAGTGCTTGAGTTGAAGGCCTCGAAGACATCCATGGCCAAGGGCTTGGTCATTGAGGCCCGTATCGACAAGGGACGTGGTCCGGTTGCTACCGTGCTCGTTCAGTCTGGAACCCTTCGCAAGGGCGATATCTTGCTTGCGGGAAGTTCGTTCGGCCGTGTTCGTGCCATGCTCGATGAGAATGGTCGATCGATTGAGACGGCAGGCCCCTCCATTCCCGCTGAGATTCTTGGCCTTACCGATGTTCCCCTGGCCGGAGATGAAATGCTTGTGCTTGGTGATGAGCGCAAGGCTCGCGAAATTGCATTGTTCCGTCAGGGCAAGTTCCGAGACGTGCGTCTCGCCAAACAGCAGGCTGCCAAGCTTGAAAACATTTTTGAAAACATGGGAGAAGGGGCCAAGGTTCTTGCGCTTATTGTGAAAGCCGATGTTCAAGGTTCGCAAGAAGCCATATCAGCAGCCATGCACAAGCTCTCTACTGATGAAGTTCGGGTGAATGTCGTTCATGCAGCTGTTGGGGCTATTACGGAATCCGACGTTAACCTTGCCATTGCCTCAAAGGCAGTTGTCATTGGCTTTAACGTGCGCGCCGACGTTTCCTCTCGCAAGCATGCAGAAGCGAATGGAGTCGAGTTGCGTTACTACAACATCATTTACGACGCGGTCGATGATGTTAAGGGCGCCATGCAGGGCATGTTAGCCCCCGAGCGTCGGGAGCAGATTTTGGGTATGGTCGAAATTCGCCAAGTCTTCAAGGTGTCGAAGCTTGGAAATATTGCAGGCTGTATGGTTCTAGAGGGCATTGTGAAACGAGGTGCTCACGTTCGACTGCTCCGTGATAACACTGTGATTTGGACAGGCGACCTTGACTCCCTGAAGCGATTTAAAGATGACGCCAAAGAGGTGAAAGAAGGTTTTGAGTGCGGTCTCACCTTAAAGGGGTATGACGATATTCATGAGGGAGATCAGCTTGAAGTCTTCGAAATCCAAGAAATCGCGAGGACGCTCTAGCCCTGGCTCCGGTCGTGGCTTTCGTGTCGCCGATCAAATTCAAAAGGATATTGCTCAACTCCTTCGCCTCGAGCTAAAGGACCCTCGGGTTGGGTTTGTGACCGTGACGGAGGTCGAGGTGTCCTCTGACTTGAGTCACGCCTGGGTTTATTACTCTGTGCTACCGGACACGCCGGACGCAAAAGAGCGAACCCACAAGGGGCTTAGTCATGCCACGGGCTTCTTGCGTACACGACTTGGAAAGCTTCTCGGTATCTATAGTGCGCCCGAGTTGCATTTTGTCTTTGATGACTCCATTGCTCAGGGTACGCACTTGAGTAAGCTTATTGACCTTGCCAATCAGGGGCAAGAGGCCGCAGCCTCGTATTCGGATACAGACAAGTCTTAAATTTTCATTCTCATGACTGTATCTGCTACCCCTGCCCGCATTTTACGTCGTCGCGTTGATGGCGTTCTTTTGCTTGATAAGGCGCAGGGCCTAAGTTCCAATCAGGCCTTGGGGCGCGTGAAGTATCTTTTTCGGGCACTGAAGGCTGGGCACAGTGGAACCCTTGATCCTATGGCAACAGGACTTTTACCGGTTTTCCTGGGGGAAGCAACAAAATTTTCTCAGCATGGCCTTGATGCCGACAAGGAGTATGAGGCCTCGGTTATGCTGGGTATAACAACGACTACAGGCGATGTTGAAGGTGAGGTTATTTCGCAAAAGCCAGTGAATGTTACAGGTGCAGAAGCAAAAGACCTTGTAAACAACTTAAAGGGTGAGCAAGATCAAATGCCCCCCATGTTTTCCGCCCTGAAGCATCAGGGTAGACCACTTTACGACTACGCACGTCGGGGCATTGAGGTTGAGCGTAAGCCACGTCCGATTTCGATTTACGAAGCAGAGCTTCTTGATTATGAGCCCCCAGTCCTTCGTATGCGCGTGGCCTGCTCGAAAGGGACCTACATTCGCAGTCTTGCAGAGGTACTTGGCGAGCGGGCGGGCTGCGGCGCTCATTTAATAGGCCTGCGAAGAACCCGCGCAGCCAAGCTGCACATTGACCAGGCAGTCACGCTTGAAAAGCTTAGTCAGATGGACACCGAGGCGCTCATGAAGCAGTTGCTCCCTGTCGATTATGTGTTGCAGGACTGGCCAAGCCTGCAGCTTAATCAGGCGCAGGCTCTAAAGTTTCGTCATGGCCAGGCCGTACCATTTACAGATCACTCAGGTGTTTCTATCAACACCGTTCAACACGCCAAACTTATTAATGTCATGAATCCCAATGAAAATTTTCAGTCAGGTGCCCTGCGTGTGTACTCGGACACGAAAGAGTTTTTAGGAATTGCTAGCTGCAAGGCTGGCCTTTTACAGCCGGATCGACTCATTGCGCCGGCTTCATGCGAATAAGAAAGGTAGTTTGATGCGACAACTTCGAAACATAGCCATTATTGCCCACGTCGACCATGGCAAAACAACCCTGGTTGACAAGTTGCTTCAGCAGTCCGGCACGTTCCGTCAGAATCAGTCTGTCGCCGAGCGTGTGATGGACTCCAATGACCTGGAAAAGGAGCGTGGCATCACCATCTTGGCGAAAAATTGCGCGGTTGATTACCAAGGAACCCACATCAATATAGTCGATACCCCGGGCCACGCAGACTTCGGAGGAGAAGTGGAGCGGGTACTTTCCATGGTGGATGGGGTGTTGTTGCTGGTCGATGCTGTGGAAGGCCCCATGCCCCAGACACGCTTCGTGACCAAAAAGGCGCTTGCCTTGGGGCTTAAGCCCATTGTGGTGGTGAATAAAATTGACCGGCCTGGCGCTCGGCCCGACTGGGTTGTGAGTCAGACCTTTGACCTCTTTGATCGGCTCGGGGCAAGTGAAGAACAGCTTGATTTTCCCGTGGTCTATGCCTCCGCGCTTCTAGGTTTCGCAACCCTTAACCACCAAGAGACTGGCACCGACTTGAAGCCTCTCTTTGAAATGGTTCTTACCCACGTGCCTGTGCGTGAAGATGACCTTAATGGCCCTGCCCGTTTGCAGGTTTGTTCGCTTGACTACAACAGCTATGTTGGAAAGATTGGCATTGGACGACTGGCGCGTGGAACGCTTAAGCCCTCGCAAGAGGTTGTTTTTCAAGACGGTCCCAATGGCAGTCCAATGAAGGCAAAGATCAATCAGATTTTGAAGTTTCAAGGCCTTGAAAGAGCGCCCGTTGAGAAGGCCGAGGCCGGCGACATCATTCTTATCACCGGTATCGACGGGCTAAACATTGGAACAACGGTCTGCTCCCCCGATTTAATGGAGCCCTTTGAAATGCTTACGGTTGATGAGCCAACCCTGACCATGAACTTCATGGTTAATAGCTCACCACTTGCCGGTCGCGAGGGTAAGTTTGTGACCAGCCGTCAGATTCGTGAACGGCTTGAGCGTGAGTTGAAAGCCAATGTTGCGCTTCGGGTCGAGTTCGGTAGCGACACCGACAGCTCTGCCGTCTCAGGCCGTGGCGAGCTTCACCTCACCATCTTGCTTGAAAACATGCGTCGTGAAGGCTATGAGCTTGCCGTTTCTCGGCCCAAAGTGGTCTATCGGCAAGACGAGAATGGCGAGCGTCTTGAGCCCTACGA
>JAYNLI010000009.1:0-15096 GCA_038111655.1 Bordetella sp. | reverse complement strand
CCTGTGATGGAGAATCTTGGCCTACGAAAAGGAGACCTTCTTGATATGGTGGCCGATGAGAAGGGAAGGGTTCGGCTCGATTACCGCATTCCCGCAAGAGGCCTTATAGGTTTTCAGGGTGAGTTTTTAACCATGACGCGTGGTACAGGCGTGATGAGTCATGTCTTTGACGATTACGGGCCTTACCGAGGCGAGCTTGCTGAAAGACGCAACGGCGTGCTCATTTCTCAGGATGATGGCGAGGCAGTGGCCTATGCCTTATGGAAGCTTCAAGAACGTGGCCGTATGTTTGTGTCTCCTGGCGACAAACTGTACGAGGGCATGATTATTGGTATTCATTCACGCGAGAACGACCTTGTTGTGAATCCGGTGCGCGAGAAAAAGCTCACCAATGTGCGCGCTTCGGGGAAGGACGAGCATATCGACCTTGTCACCCCCATTGACCTCACCTTGGAAAAGGCTGTGGAGTTTATTGCCGATGACGAGCTTGTTGAAATTACGCCCGAGAGCATTCGTCTGCGAAAGCGTTATTTGGTCGAGCACGAGCGGCGTCGGGCGGCGCGAGAGGCTGCTTGAGTGCAAAGGCCGACGCCATGATGACAAGTCGGGCGGAGTTGATTCGCCCGTTTTATGTAATGCAGATTATGGCCCGGGCCGAGAAACGGCCGGCCGATGCGCCCGAGGTTGTCAGCATGGTTGTTGGAGAGCCCGACTTTCCTACACCGGCCCCTATTATTAAGGCGGCACAAAAAGCACTTAACAACAACCGTATTCGTTACACCCCCGCACTCGGCCTTCAAGCGCTTCGTCACGCCATTGCGCAAGATTACCTAGACAGGGATCAACTTAAGATTCCTGCTCACCGGGTTGCGGTTACCTCCGGAGCATCGGCCGGTCTCTTGCTTAGCCTTGCTGCGGTTCTCTCGCCGGGTGATGAGCTTTTGATGACTGATCCCGGTTACCCTTGCAATCGGCAGTTCGCTCTGGCTGTGGGTGCGGTCCCCAAGAGCCTTGCTACATCTACAGGCACACACTATCAGCCACGGCTCGAGGATATTCAAAGGGCATGGGGTCCAGGGACGCGTGCTGTTCTTATTGCAAGCCCGGCTAATCCGACTGGGGCGATTGTTGATCTTGAGCAGGTTCAGGCCATTGCTGAATGGGTTCGATCACAGGGCGGATGGTTAATCATGGATGAGATCTACCTTCGACTAAGCCTTCAAGAGCCACTGCGTTCCGCACTGTCCGTTAGCAATGACATCATTTCGGTGAACAGCTTTTCAAAAACTTACTCGATGACCGGTTGGCGGCTAGGTTGGCTGGTGGTGCCCGATGCGCTTATTGATACCTTCGAGCGCCTTGCTCAGAACCTTTTTATCTCTCCACCCTTTATTTCTCAGCAGGCAGCCATTGCTGCGTTTAGTTCGGAGGCAAGAGCCATCGCAGATTCCTATCGCGATCAGTTCCTGAGGCAGTCCGAGGTCTTGCTGCCAGGTCTACAGGCCCTTGGGTTCGAGCTCCCCGTTACGCCCGCGGGTGGTTTTTATGGCTTCTTTGATGTCTCGAGTTTTACCGATGACAGCTTTAAATTTTGTGAAGCACTGTGTGACCAGGCGGGTGTTTTGATGGCGCCGGGACTTGATTTCACCGATGAAGAACCCCAAAAAATGGTCAGGGTCTCTTTTCCTAAGTCAGAGCCAGTATTGCAAGAGGGGCTTCGTCGTATCGAGCGTTTCTTGACAAATTCTTAGTTTTCGTTAGCCCTAAGAGGGACCTAGCCCTTAGGTCGAAAGGCTTTGCAGACGTCTTCATTGGTCAGAATCTTAGGCCCACCAACAAGGTCGATTCCATAGGGAATAGCCGCAAAAATTCCAGGAACTTTAAGCGCACCCGTTGATGGATCACGCAGGCCCTCAAGCGTTTCTTGAATGGCACGTGGCCGTCCAGGCAGGTTCACAATAAGGCTTTTTCCTCGAATAACAGCCGTCTGGCGAGACAAAATGGCCGTGGGCACGTAGGCAAGCGATATCTGACGCATCTGTTCGCCAAAGCCAGGAAGCTCACGGTCTGCAACGTCCAGGGTGGCCTCAGGGGTAATGTCACGAGGTGCCGGTCCTGTTCCGCCTGTGGTGAGCACCAAGCAGCAACCCTGTTCGTCACAAAGCTCGGTGAGGGTCTTGACAATAAGGGCGCGCTCGTCGGGTATTAGTCGTTCAACGGGCTGCCAGGGTGACGAAAGGGCTTTACCAAGCCAGTTTTTTAGAGCGGGAAGCCCCTCGTCTTCGTAAATGCCTTGGCTTGCCCGGTCACTAATTGAGACAAGGCCAATGCGTGCTTTATGGTTTTCTGGCTGCATGAGGTATAAGTTTAGCAAGGTGCTACTGCTACTATCTGCGCTATGGCAAATCAACTCTTTCACTACGAACTATCCGACCTTCACAACCTGAGTCAGAAGGTTGTCCAAATGGCTATGGACGCTGGCGCCACGCAGGCCTCCGCAGAGGTTTCGGAGAGCGCCGGTTTGTCCGTCACGGTGCGCATGGGCGACATTGACACGCTTGAGCAGACCCGCGATCGGGGTATGTCGGTGACTGTTTACATGGGACATCGCAAAGGTCATGCATTGAGCTCGGACCTTTCGGATAGCGCATTAAAAGAGTCGGTGGGAAAGGCCTTGGATATTGCAAGGTATACCGCCGAGGATGAATGCGCCGGTCTTCCGGACCCGAATCAACTGGCCAGAGGACCTTACCGCGACCTTAAGCTTTTTCATCCATGGGCTATTACAGCGCCTAAGGCCGTCAAGCTTGCTCTTGAGGCCGAGGCAGCCGCACGCGCTGTAAGCCCCCTTATAAAAAACTCCGATGGCGCCTCGGTGTCAGCAAGCCACGGGCAGTTTTCCATGGCCAATAGTCTTGACTTCGTAGGGGGCTACGCCTACAGCCGTCATGGAATCTCCGTTTCGCCCATCGCTCAGCGGGGTGATGTCATGCAGCGTGACGATTGGTATTCCAGCAGCCGTCGCTCCAACGAGCTTGCTGCGCCGAAACTTATTGGCCAATACGCGGCGAAACGTGCCTTGGCCCGATTGGGTGCAAAGCGTATCTCAACGCAATCGGTTCCAGTCATTTTCGAGGCGCCTCTTGCCAGTGGTCTTCTTGGTAGCCTTGTGCGCGCGCTTTCCGGTTCGGCGCTTTATCGCAAGGCAAGTTTTCTTGTCGATAGCCTAGGTTGTCAGGTTTTGCCCAAGGGCTTTAGCCTGTTTGAAGACCCCTTTGAGCTTGCAGGCAATGGCAGCTCTCCGTTTGATGACGAGGGTGTTCGCGTTCAGGCACGCAAAGTGATTGATGCAGGTAAGGTGCAGGGCTATTTCCTCTCGAGCTACACGGCGCGAAAGCTCGGTATGCAACCCACGGGTAACGCTGGGGGATCTCATAACCTGTCGTTAAAAACCGAGACACCGTCTTTACTCGTCAAGGGGGGGCTTAATGCCTTGGTGCGCAAGATGCATAGAGGTTTACTTGTTACCGAGGTCATGGGCCAGGGGGTTAACCCTTTAACAGGCGACTATTCGCGCGGCGCCTTTGGCTATTGGGTCGAGAATGGTGAAATTCAGTATCCCGTCGAGGAAATAACTATTGCAGGCAATCTACTCGATATGTTCTCGGGTATTGAGGCCATGGGTGATGATCTTTATTGCAGCCGTGCAAAGACCTCGGGTTCGTTATTAATTAATCGAATGATGATTGCGGGCTGCTAGGGCTTTTGTGATCAGAGCGTAGAACACGCCAGGCTTTGAGAACGACGGCTGTCTGACGAACGCGGCGAAGCACGTCAGCCAAGTGAAGTCGAGACCGTATCTCGAGTGAGAGCTTAAGTACGGCAAAGCCGCCGCCATGCGGCTCAATGGATAGATCGTTGATGTTGGCTTCGCAGGCCGATATGGCGACTGCCACCTTGGCAAGAACACCAGGGGAGTCTTTGGTTTCGATGTGTAACTGAGTTTGGAAGGTTCTGTAAAGCGGATCGCCCCAAATAATGTTGGCCCAGCGTAGTGGGTCTTTCGGCCTTTGTCGGCGGGCAAAACCACAGCTATTTCGATGAACCAGAAGACCAGCACCGCCCCGCATATGGCCGCAGGCGTTGTCGCCGGCGATTGGGAAGCAGCAGCTTGCATACTGAACAGCAGTACCTTCCGAGCCGTTTACGTTAATACCTGAGCTCTGCGGCTGGGTGAGATGCTCCATGGAAACCATAAGTGCCTGGGCAGCCCCAGGCAGAAGCTTGCCCTGACGCGGTGACGACGAAGACCCTTCCTCTTGGCTTGGTTCGCCCTCAACAAGCCCAAAAAGTCGTCGAGCTGCAACGTTGGCAAGCATATGCCCAAGCCCAATGGATTCTAATAACTCCTCCTGGTCGTTCGCGGGGATCTCATGGAAAAACGCCGACCAATTAAGCCGTGGATCATCCAGACCTTGGCCTCCAATATCTTTTAACGCAGCATCAAGAAGTCGACGACCGAAGGCAATGGAGCGTTCGCGAGTGCTGGTTTTAAGGAGATGCCGAATCTGAGCGCGTGCTCGGGCTGTTTTCACGAACCCAAGCCAACCGGGGTGCGGCGTGGCCGAGGGCTGGGTGATGATCCGAACCATATCGCCATTACGCAGTTCTGTGTCCAGTGGCTTTACATCGTTGTTAACAAGCACGCCTGTGCAACGGTTGCCAATGTCGGAGTGCACCATATAAGCGAAGTCAACCGGCGTTGAGCCTTTTGGAAGTTCTCGTATCTCACCTTTTGGTGTGAAGACATAAATGACATCAGGAAAGAGGTCGATTTTGATGTGGTCAAGAAACTCTTTTGGATCACGAGACTGAACGCTTAGCAGCGACTGCATCCATTCATGGGCTTTGCGTTGAAGGGGCGTCACGCCTTCTGCCTGTTCTTTATACAACCAATGGGCGGCAACGCCCGCTTCGGCGACATGATGCATATCGTGCGTGCGAATTTGAAACTCTAAGGGCGTTCCTATATCGCTTAAGACAACAGTGTGAAGTGACTGGTAGCCGTTAGACTTGGGCAGGGCGATGTAGTCTTTGAATCGTCCAGGCGCAGGCTTAAATAAAGCATGCATGGCGCCTAGGGCAAGGTAGCACTCCGGAATACTGTTGACATGAATACGAAAGCCATAAAGGTCTAACACCTCGGCAAAGCTAAGGTGCTTTTCTTGCATCTTTCGGTAGATCGAAAAAAGACTTTTCTCGCGACCACTGATTTCTGCTTGAAGCCCAAATTTTGGCAATTGTTCACGCACAAGGCTTTCAAATCGGCCCACCATCTCGCGACGATTACCCTTAGCAGCATTTAGGGCCTTACGCAGAACTCGCGAGCGAATGGGATAAAGGCTTTCGAAGCAGAGGTCTTCGAACTCACGAAATACTTCGTTAAGGCCAAGTCGGTACGCAATGGGCGCGTAGATATCAAGGGTCTCTTGGGCAATTCGGCGTTGTTTTGCAGCAGAGGTTGCCTCGAGCGTACGCATGTTGTGAAGACGGTCTGCAAGTTTAATAAGAATGACGCGCACATCGTCTGCCATTGAGAGCAGCATTTTGCGGAAGTTCTCGGCCTGAGCTTCCTCCCGATTTTTAAAGCTAACCTGATCAAGTTTGGTAAGCCCATCGACAAGCATGGCAACGGTTGAGCCAAACTTCTCTTGTATATCGTTTGATTCAATACCGCAGTCTTCCACCGTGTCGTGTAAAAGCGCTGCCATAAGCCCATCGACATCAAGTTGCCATCCGCAGCAAATTTCTGCGACGGCAAGGGGATGTGAAATATAAGGTTCTCCCGACTGACGGGACTGGCCAAGATGGGCGGCGTCACTGAATCGAAAAGACTCAACAAGCCTGGCTTTCTCGGACTCGCTTAAATAGGAGGCCTTCTCAAGTAAAGGCCTTACAGAAATGACCTGTACCGGCTGCTCGGGAGAGGTAAGGCCTTTAGCCATAGCCGCCTCATGGACCCAGAGTGTTTGTCGGTTGTTTGGGTGCCTTAAATAGGCACCTTGCGTAACATTTCGCGGCCAATATGGCCCGAGGCGATTTCACGAAGCGCAACAACCGTGGGCTTGTCACGAGCATCGACCTTGGGTGTTGCCCCTTGTGCAAGCTGGCGAGCGCGGTAGGTTGCAGCCAGAGTAAGCTCAAACCGATTTTCAATCCGATCGAGACAGTCTTCAACGGTGATTCGGGCCATAACGAGAACCTTTATGCAGGGGTGGAAATAATTTGAGTGACGAGCCCGTTTAAATCCCGAAAGGCGGCCGCAAACTCTTGATTCATAATAACATAATCAAACTCATTGGCATGCGCTAGCTCCTCAACTGCGGCCTGCACGCGCTCATCGATGACTTCGGCCGTGTCTTTACCGCGCGCCATGAGCCGTTCTCGCAAGACCTCAATGGATGGGGGGCGAATGAAAATGGACACCACCTGCTCGTTGGGGAACTGGGCTCGAATTTGCTGCGCCCCTTGCCAATCAATCTCTAAGACAACGAAACTGCCTTGCTTAAGTTGTTCTTCAATCCAGTTGCGCGAAGTGCCATAGTAATTTCCATGCACAAGGGCCCACTCAAGGAACTCACCATCGTCGATACGTTGCTTAAAAACGTCTTGCTCACAAAAAAAATAATCCTTGCCATGTGTCTCTCCAGGCCGAGGTGGACGCGTTGTTGTTGAAACCGAGAGTTGTAGACGATCGCCGTGCGTGTTCAGTAAAGCGGCAATAAGACTTGTCTTGCCGGCACCAGAAGGCGCTGAGATAACGATGAGTCGTCCTTTGGATGTCACGATAGGCTTCATTGAATATTTTGCACCTGCTCTTTGATCTGTTCGATCAGCAGTTTCATCTCCAGGCTTATTTCTGTTAGCTCGATTTGAATTGACTTTGCACCAAGGGTGTTGGCCTCGCGATTCAGTTCTTGGCAAAGGAAGTCCAGCCGTTTGCCTTTGGGTTCCGTGCCATGGTCCTTCAGTAATAACTGAACCTTTTCAAGGTGAGCTTCGAGCCGATCAAGCTCTTCGGCGATGTCGGCGCGTCCAGCAGCAAGATGCGCCTCTTGACGTATCCGCTCTTCGATGACTCCGAGGCCCGGGTTCATGGCGTTCGAGGAATCTGTAAGGGTCGCAAAGGCCTCTTGAATACGTTGTTGGATTTTTTTGCGTTGTTGAACAAGTGCCCGAGGCAGAGCTTGTCTTGCCTGATCTACAAGTAATTCTAGCTGATTGGTTTTGTTCTGGATAACCTTTGCAAGTTGACGTCCCTCTTGGGTGCGGCTTGCCAAAAATGTCGCAAGCGCGGCGTTAAAGCACTCGCGTGCCTGGGTTTCAAAAGACTCCGAATCTTCAGACGGCCGGCTTGTTAGACCAGGTACTGTCAGCAGTTCGGCAACCGATATGGGCCGCCATTGGCCGGGGTAGTCTGCTTCCAGCGCGCTGGCTAGGGTCATAAAGTCTCTAAGTTGGTCTTTGTCGACCAGATTTATTCCGGCCTGAGTCTCAGGGGTTCGCAAGATACTGATACGCAGTTCGAACTTGCCTCGGAGCGATACGCTTGCAAGGCGCTCTCGCAAAAAGGGCTCAAGCCCTCGAAGGTCATCGGGAATACGCAGGCTAAGCTCGAAGAAGCGGTTATTGACCGACCGAATTTCGGTATTAATAAGGCCGTTGGGCGTTTCGCAGCGGGCAATACCGTAGCCCGTCATACTTAATATAGACATAACGCATTATTCTACGGATCTAAAACCTCAAGCCTCTCACAGAGGTCTGCTTTGAACTCCTTTTTTTAAAGGGTGGTTATGAATGATTCCAAGTCGCGGCATGACGGCCGTCAACCCCATCAACTTCGTCCTGTCCGTCTTCAGCGCAGGTTCACCCGGTACGCCGAGGGGTCTGTGCTTGTCTGCTTTGGTCATACCCAAGTTCTATGCAACGCAAGCATCGAGAATAAAGTGCCTGGCTTTCTGAGAGGTTCGGGGCGAGGTTGGGTTACGTCCGAGTACGGTATGCTTCCCAGGTCTACGCATACCCGATCAGACCGCGAGGCGGCCAAAGGGAAGCAGTCTGGTCGTACCATGGAGATTCAGCGCCTCATTGGTCGGTGCCTGCGGGCGTCGGTCGACCTTGCCTTGCTTGGTGAGAGAACCATTACTGTGGATTGCGATGTCATTCAGGCCGACGGCGGCACCCGAACAGCCAGCGTCACGGGCGCTAGCCTTGCCGTCTTCGACGCCATTTCCCAAGCAGCAGCTGCCGATGACCTGCCAGAACCGGATCGGCAGGGCCTGCAAAGAGCATTTAAAGAGTCGGTTGCAGCCATCTCGGTTGGGCTTTACGAGGGAAGAGCACTTCTTGACCTTAACTACGAAGAGGATTCGGGCTGCGAGGCCGATATGAATCTTGCTATGTTAGCCAGTGGCGGCCTTGTCGAGTTGCAGGCCACGGCTGAAGGCCGAGCTTTTAATCGAGATGAGCTCGACCAGTGCATAGGCCTTGCCCATGCGGGCATGTTGAAACTTCACGCTCTTCAGGCTGACCTTATGGCCAATCCCGAGCGACTTGAGATCAGCCTGCCTTAGGTCTTCTCAGAGAGTCGCGTTACTAGCAAAAGCTAATTAATAAGGGTTTGGATGAAGGTTGTCTTGGCTACGTCTAATAAAGGCAAGTTGCAAGAGATGAATGGATTGTTAGCGGGCCTCCATGTGTCGCTTGCCCCACAGTCTGAGTTCGGAGTTAAGCCTTGCGAGGAGCCCTTCGGAACGTTTTTGGAAAACGCCCTTGCCAAAGCACGGCATGCGAGTGCCTGTACGGGGCTGCCTGCCCTTGCAGATGATTCGGGGATTGTTATCGACGAGCTTTCTGGCTGGGCAGGTGTGCGTTCAGCCCGTTTGTATCAGGACTGGCTGGATCGAAGGGGCGAAGAGCGCGTTGGACCAATGCCTATTTCAAGCGACGCCGTAGCCTTCCATTCGCTTTATCAGCAGGGGCAGATCAGCCTTGAAGAGGCGAATCTCTCTTGTTTAATTCACCTCTTGCAACGGCGTAAGCGTGAGGCGGGGCTTGATCATTCTCGTCCAATCAGCGCCCGTTTTGTTGCAGTTCTTGCATTCTTACGTTCGGCAGACGATCCTATGCCGCTTGTTGGGCAGGGGCAATGGGTGGGCGAGCTTATTCTTGAGCCGCGCGGAAGCCAGGGCCATGGCTACGACCCGATCTTCCTCGACCCGAGGCTTGGGAAAACGGCAGCTGAACTTAGCCTGGAGGAGAAGAATCAATGCAGTCATCGGGCGCGAGCAGCGCAGGCGTTTTGCAAGGCCTTTCAGGCCTAGGTCTATACATCCACCTCCCTTGGTGCATTCGTAAATGCCCCTACTGCGACTTTAATTCCCACGAAATCAAAGGCGACGTCCCTCAACAGGATTACCTGGGTGCGCTTGTTCGTGATCTTGAACGAAGCCTTCCTCAGGTCTGGGGTCGAACCGTTCACACTGTATTTATTGGGGGGGGTACCCCGAATGTCTTTGGGCCTGATGCCATCAACAAGCTCTTAACGGATGTTCGAGCTCGACTACCTTTGGCGCCTGACTGCGAGGTCACGATGGAGGCGAACCCCGGGGCGGGCCGCTTTTCTCAGGAGGCAACAGACTGGCCTGGTTATCGGCAGGCGGGTGTCAACCGCCTATCTTTAGGCGTTCAGTCTTTTGATGCAGAGAGCGTTAAGGCCATCGGTCGTGTGCACAATGCAGATGACAGCTTTGAAGCTACGCGGACCGCCATGAAGGCCTTTGATCGTCTTAACGTGGACCTCATGTACGGTCTTCCTGGGCAGTCGCTTCAGATGGCGGTGAATGACCTTCAAACAGCCTTTTCGCTTGGCCCTAGTCATATTTCTCTTTACCAGTTAACGCTTGAGCCGAACACGTTGTTTGCTGCGCGACCTCCAGTTCTTCCTGCAGACGAGTTGCTTGAGGCTATGCATGAGCAGTTGTTGTCGCGACTCGAGTCGTCACCCTGGCGTCGTTACGAGGTGTCAGCCTTTGCCCGCGAAGGTGAGGCATGCAGACACAACATGAATTACTGGCGCTTTGGCGATTATCTTGGTGTTGGGGCGGGCGCTCATAGCAAACTCCAGATACCCGGCCTTGGAGTCATTCGTCAGACCTGCACGCGTCACCCTGGCGAATACGTGAAAGCCATTCAGCGTCAAGACGGTTCGCATCGCAAGGAGGAGGTGGTGCCGCCGGAGCGCCTTGGTTTCGAGTTTATGTTGAATGCCATGCGGCTTGTTGGCGGAGTAGAGCCTGACTTGTTCCAGCGGACTACCGGGCTCTGCTCGCAGCAGCTTTCTTCCGCGCTTACGAAGGCTCAGAAACAGGGCCTGCTTGACTGCAATCACGACTGTTGGAGGCCAACGCCTCTTGGCCTCGATTTTTTAAATGACCTTCAGATGCTGTTTTTGCCTCATTAAGGTGCGTACGTATTAAAATAGTGCATTATTGCATTACTTTTGTGCGTTTCTGCATCCTGTTATTTGTAAAGCATTGATTTATATGAACTCGTTATATCGGCACGGAATCTGCAAAAGAGTAGCCTGTTTAAGCATTTTAAATTAAAGCGTCAAGACACTGGTGTTTCACTCATTTTTAGAAAAGGAGCCACATTAAATGGCGAGTGCAAAAGATGTAATTAAGATGATTGCCGATAACGAGGTGAAGTTTGTTGATTTTCGATTCACGGACACTCGTGGCAAGGAGCAGCACGTTTCCGTTCCCGCCGCCGTTGTGGACGACGATAAATTCGAGTCGGGTCACGCCTTTGATGGGTCTTCGATTGCTGGGTGGAAAGGTATTGAGGCGTCGGATATGTTGCTTATGCCCGACCCCGGCACCGCCGTGCTCGATCCTTTCCGTGAAGAGTCCACTCTTAACATTACCTGCGATGTCATCGAGCCTTCGGATGGAAAAGGCTATGAGCTTGATCCACGCTCTTTAGCCAAGCGCGCTGAAGCTTTCCTTAAAGCCTCCGGAGTGGGCGACACCGCCTTTTTTGGACCAGAGCCCGAGTTCTTTGTTTTTGATGGCGTGACCTGGACCTGCGATATGTCCGGTTCAAGTGTCAAAATCAAAACCGAGGAGGCCAGCTGGTCGACAGGAATCGATTATGAAGGCGGTAACTTGGGTCACCGCCCCGCAGTCAAGGGTGGTTATTTCCCTGTGCCTCCCGTTGATTCGCTTCAAGATATTCGCTCAGAAATGTGCCTCATTCTTGAGCAGATGGGCGTGCCCGTCGAGGTGCATCACCATGAGGTGGCCGGTTCAGGACAGTGTGAAATTGGCACGAAGTTCAGCACGCTTACTCAAAGGGCGGACTGGAATCAGATTTTGAAGTACGTAGTCATGAACGTAGCGGCCAGTTACGGCAAGACCGCTACCTTTATGCCTAAGCCTGTTGTTGGCGATAACGGCTCTGGCATGCACTGCCACCAGTCGGTCTGGAAAGACGGTCAAAACCTGTTCGCGGGCAATGGTTACGCAGGACTTTCTGAGTTTGCGCTTTACTACATTGGTGGCATCATCAAGCACGCGCGTGCACTGAATGCCCTAACCAACCCGGGTACAAACAGTTACAAGCGGTTGGTCCCGGGCTTTGAGGCGCCTGTGAAGCTTGCTTACTCTTCACGTAATCGCTCGGCCTCTATTCGCATTCCTTACGTTAGTAATCCTAAAGGACGTCGAATCGAGGTGCGCTTCCCCGACCCCACTGCGAACCCTTATTTGGCGTTCTCGGCCATGCTGATGGCAGGTCTCGATGGAGTGATGAACAAGATTCATCCGGGTGAGCCAGCGAATAAGAACCTTTACGACCTGCCACCTGAAGAAGAGAAAGCCATTCCAACGGTCTGCTCGTCTTTAGACCAGGCGCTTGAGGAACTTGATAAAGATCGCGCCTTCCTAACGCGTGGCGGTGTCTTCTCCGACTCCATGATTGACGCCTTCATCAATCTCAAGATGGAAGAGGTCACTCGGTTCCGAATGACCACGCACCCTGTTGAGTTTGATATGTACTACTCGCTGTAATGCAGGATAGGGGAACGGGCGTGCGAACAGAGCCTGTCAACCGCCCGAACCCCTTCGACCTCCTTGCTACAGCCGTCATTCTTCTTGACGACTCGGGCAAGGTGTCATTCATGAATGGCGCAGCCGAGAACCTTCTTGGTGTCTCAGCTATTCAGTTTGAAGGACAGCCTTTATCCCTAATAGCAGCCGACAGTCAGTCGGTGGACAGTCTGCTTGTCGAGTGCCAGCATCGCCTCTTTTCAGTAAAGCGTCAGCAAATGTCGTTTCATCTTGCCGGTCGTCCTTCAACGCCCCTTGACATGACTATCTCCGTCCTAGAGGAGCCAGGCTTGTTGGCCAGTGTTGAGCTTCGAGAAATTGATGCCTACCAGCGAATTGACCGTGAGGAGCGACAAGCAGCGCTTATGCAGATGAATCAGTCGCTGCTTCGAAATCTGGGTCATGAGATTAAAAACCCGCTTGGGGGCATACGCGGTGCAGCGCAACTTCTTGAAACAGAGCTTCCCACTCGCTCGCTTCGTGAGTACACCCAAGTTATTGTTAAAGAGTCTGATAGGCTTTTATCGCTCGTCGATCAAATGCTCGCGCCGGTTCGTCGCAGCATGTCGCGGGAAGCCGTCAATATCCACGAGGTTCTCGAGCGTGTTCGTAGGCTTGTGCTTTCAGAATTTCCAACGGTCCTCACCATTGTTCGAGATTACGATACAAGTCTTCCCGATATTCTTGGTGATCTTGAGCAGCTTATCCAGCTTGTACTTAATGTCGTTCGAAATGCTGCACAAGTTATGGACGGCCAGGGAAAAATTTGGCTAAAGACACGTGCGACACGTCAGGTAACCCTGCATCGTCAACGTTACGCATTGGCGCTGACTTTATCAATTCGCGATAACGGACCAGGTATCCCCAAGGCTTTACGAGATGAGATTTTTTATCCCTTGGTGTCGGGTAACCCTAAGGGCCATGGTCTTGGCCTAACCATTGCTCAGACCATTGTTCATCAGCATGGTGGTGTGATTGACTGCCGGTCCGAGTCCTCGCCTGCTGAGTCAACAAAGGGAACTGCTATGGCAGGCCTTAACCCAATTGAGCTGAACGAGACTGGCACGGAATTCACCATTGTTCTGCCTATTGGTGAGCCCCTTAAGCCAGTCCCCTCGAAGGAGACGTTTTGATGAAACCAGTGTGGATTGTGGATGACGATGCATCCATTCGATGGGTTCTCGAGAAAGCCCTTGCGAGAGCCCAGTTACCCTGTCGTCTTTTTGAGACCAGCCAAGAAGTCATGCGGGCGCTTCAAGAAGAGACTCCACAAGTCCTAGTTTCCGATATTCGTATGCCCGGTGAATCTGGGCTTGCCCTGCTTGAGCAGGTGAAGGCCCGACTGCCTGAACTTCCCATCATTATTATGACGGGCTTCTCTGACCTTGACAGTGCCGTCTCCGCCTTTCAAGGGGGTGCTTTCGAATACCTTCCTAAGCCCTTCGATGTGGAAGAGGCCACGGCACTCATTCGACGTGCCTGCTCGGAGTCACAGGGTCAGGAAAGTGCAGTATCTCTGGGCTCACGTAATCCTAGCCTTGACATGCTGGGTCATGCCCCAGCCATGCAAGAAGTCTTTCGTGCCATTGGCAGGCTTTCTCAGTCTGCTGCAACAACGCTTATCACGGGTGAATCAGGTACTGGAAAAGAGCTAGTGGCGGGTGCCTTGCATCGTCATAGCCCAAGGGCTCAAATGCCCTTCGTGGCTTTAAATACCGCTGCCATTCCGCACGATCTTCTTGAGTCGGAGCTTTTTGGTCACGAGCGGGGAGCCTTCACAGGAGCACAGTCCTTGCGCCGTGGCCGGTTCGAACAGGCCGAGGGAGGCACTCTTTTCTTGGATGAGATTGGCGATATGTCACTCGACCTTCAGACACGGTTGCTGCGTGTTTTGTCCGATGGACATTACTACCGTGTAGGGGGGCATCAGCCACTTAAGGCCAATGTTCGTGTCATTGCGGCAACTCATCAAAACCTTGAAAAGCGTGTTCGTGATGGCCATTTTCGAGAAGACCTTTTCCATAGGCTGAACGTCATTCGGCTCCGCCTGCCTCCACTGCGAGAAAGACGTGAAGACATTGCAGATCTTGCCATTCACTTTCTCGCAAAGTCGGCCAAGACTCTTGGTGTTGAGTCCAAGGTGCTCGCATCTTCTGCCCTTGACGCCATGATGGCGTACGCGTTTCCTGGGAACGTGCGTGAACTGGAAAATCTTTGTCATCGTCTAACTGTCATGGCTCCCAGTCAGCATGTTGAACTCAACGACCTTCCCCCCGAGATACTTGAGCCCTACGGAGCTGTTCCGAATTCGCACATGAACGCAACGAGCGTGCAGCCTGTGGGGTCAGAGCTAAGCGGTGAGGCAGCAAGGTTTGCGTCGACGGCGCCCCCTGCGTCTCTTGCATGGGAGCCATCGCGTCAATCCAGCCTTAACGACTGGCGGGGGTTGCTTAAGCAGGAGCTTGAGAAGTCGCTCCGGCATGCAAGCCGTTCGGGGCCCTTAGCGGTCGACCCCTCGGCAAGTTTCGAGCACTGGTCAAAGGAATTTGAAACCTTGATTTACGGAACAGCGCTGGAAATAACCAGAGGTCGTCGTATTGAGGCTGCGCAGATTCTTGGTGTGGGCCGAAACACTATTACGCGTAAGATCGCAGAGCTTGGCCTGGAGTCTTAATTTACATTCTTAGTGCGCGAGGCGCGGTAAGGAACATAGTTTGCGGGGTTTGATTCCGGGGGCCGAGCCAGCATGTAGGTCATGCCGCTTGCGAGCGCTGAAAATCCCCAGAACACCATAAAGCCAAGGGCATAGGCCTCGCGACGTTCCAGGTCGAGTTCAACACCGAAGACGACGAGTTCTTGAGGGTCGACAGAAGAGAAGAACAGACCTGTTAGCGCCGCCGCCGCAAGAAAAGAAGGCCAAGCAATA